>JAVBRP010000377.1:0-6121 GCA_031547815.1 Bacteroidales bacterium
TAAATACGCTTTTCAGGCAGGAATAAGAAGTTTTTGGGGCGAACGTCGACCGCTGATGCTGCAAGCCGAATTCAATCAGATACGGCCTTATACGTACACACATTATTATCCGCTGCAAAATTACGGCCACTTGGTGGAAGCCCTTGCGCATCCGATGGGGGCCAATTTGCGCGAAGGACTTGCGATTGCTCGTTGGGCATTTGCTCCGAATTGGTCGGCGCATGCCACAATCACTTATGCCGTGCAAGGAACGGATTCCGTAAATACCAATTACGGGGCGAACATCTACAAAAGCAATCTGACACGCGAAAAAGATTACGGAAACACCATGTTGCAAGGTGTTCGTGCGGTTACCTCGTACCAAGAATTGAAAATCGCGCGAATGCTTGTCCCCAAGTGGAACCTTCAAGCCGAAGCCGTACTTTCCAATCGAATATTTACCCGCGAAGGAAAAACCGATAACGATTTTTATTTCCGCATCGGGGTGAGAACGCTTTTGTACAGAGATTGATATGTATGTAAAATACACTGTTTAACAACAAGTTATAAAGCATTGACTTGAAAAATTAGAGTTTAACAAACAAAACAAGACCAAAACGCGAATGACTTGAAAAGTCAGATTTTCATAACCGCAGGTCTCCGACCTGCGGAAAAGGACAAGTAAATCAATCTCTGCCTGAAAGGCAGAACAAAAACATACGCAATATGAGCTATACAAGGTTGTTATACCACGTTGTCTTCCGTACGAAATGCGGAAAAAACACAATTCCCGAAACACACGAAAAGGAGTTGTATGCCTATATTATGGGCATTATTGAAAACAAAAAATCGAAATTGTATCGCATCGGCGGCACCGGCAACCACATACATTTGCTGTTCGATATGCACCCGACTTTTGCTCTATCCGATTTTATGAAAGAGTTAAAAGAGTATTCAAGCAAATGGCTTGCAAAAAATTCGAATTTTCCCGATTTTGAAGGTTGGGCAGTCAGTTTTGCGGGGTTTACCTATAATTTGACTGACAAACAAACAATTATCAATTATATAAAAAATCAAAAGGAACATCATAAAACGGTCAATTTTGAAGAGGAATACCGAAAATTTTTAATAGACAACGGAATAGAGATTGATGAACGGTATTTTTTGAAAGATTGAAAGATACTGCCTTTCAGGCAGAGGTTAACATGCCTGTCCTTATCGCCGCAGGTCAAAGACCTGCGGTTATGAAACTCCGACTTTTCAAGTCGCTTGTGTTACGTGTTTTGCTCTTTTGCTTTCTAATGATATCATGTCCTTCAACAGCCCGAAAGGAATTAATTTCCGTAACCGCATGCAAGCGAAGCGCTGTTTGCGGTGCAACATACAACAACTCGATCTGTCTGCCTGAAAGGCAGGACTTTCATAACTATTATCTGAATCCGACATCAAATTGTTAATTACTTCTGTTCTTTTTTATTAATTGTGTACTACTTTTGTACGAAAATTTAATAACATAATAAATTCGATAATGAAAACAAAGTTCATGGTACTCATTTGCGCTGCCGTCATGATGGCTTCATGCGGCGGAAATAATCAATCGTCGTCAACCTGTACGCACGATCATGGTCACGACCACGCCGACGGAAAAGCATGCTGCAAGGAAGCCGGTGCAAAAGCGGTCGACATGAAGAAAATCATCAGCGCACAAATCTTTATCAAGCCCGAAAAAGTAAACGATTTCATGGCAGCAACGCAAGCGTTGATCGAAAAATCGCGCGCCGAAGCTGGTTGCATCAGCTACACTTTATATCAAGACCCGCAGGATAAAACCAAATTCTTTTTCTTCGAAGAATGGAAAAATCAAGCTGCGGTAGATGCTCATTTTGCAACCGAACATTTTCAAAATTTCGGAGCAACCTTGAACGAATGCTCGTCGGCGCCTGCGGTTATCACGATTTACGACTCGGCCGCCGAGAAAAAAGCGTAACTTTACGCTTGATTTTTTATTTGTCGGGGGTTGCCCGACAATTTTTTATATTTCCGGTTCACCGGTATTTTCCATTCGTAAAATATTCATAAATGGCTAAAACAGCGCTTATCACGGGAGTTACGGGCCAAGACGGGGCCTATCTTGCCGAATATCTGTTAAAAAAAGGTTATAACGTCCACGGTTTGAAACGTCGCAGCTCGATGTTCAACACCGATCGCATCGATCATCTCTATCAAGACCCGCATGCCGAAAATGCCAATTTTAAGCTGCATTACGGCGATATGACCGATTCGACTAACCTGATCCGGATCATTCAGGAAACCCGGCCCGACGAAATCTATAACTTGGCCGCGCAAAGCCATGTGAAAGTGAGTTTCGATGCGCCCGAATATACGGCCAACGCCGATGCCATCGGCACATTGCGTATCCTCGAAGCGATTCGTTTATTGAAATTGGTCGATAAGACCCGTTTTTATCAAGCCAGCACATCCGAACTTTACGGATTGGTGCAGGAAGTCCCCCAAACCGAAAAAACACCGTTTTATCCGCGCAGCCCGTATGCCGTCGCCAAACTCTACGCTTACTGGATAACGGTGAACTACCGCGAAGGTTACAACATGTACGCCTGCAACGGCATCTTGTTCAATCACGAATCGCCGATACGCGGCGAAACATTCGTCACGCGGAAAATTACCCGCGCTGTAGCCCGCATCATTCTCGGCATGCAGCAAAAAATGTTCATGGGCAACCTCTCGGCCCGTCGCGATTGGGGCCATGCCAAAGACTATGTCAAGGCCATGTACCTGATGTTGCAACAGGAAAAGGCCGACGATTTTGTCATTTCCACCGGCATCACCACCGAAGTACGCGATTTCATACGAATGGCATTTGACGAGGTCGGTCTTCAAGTCGGCTTTTCGGGCGAAGGAGCCGCCGAGAAGGGCATGATTACGGGAGTGGACGAGCAAAAAGTAGCCGGCGTCGTCGGAACAGAATTTGTCGACAACGCCAAAGCATTGCTCAACAAAACCGTCGTAGAAGTCGATCCCCGTTATTATCGCCCCACCGAAGTGGAATTGCTGATCGGCGATTCCACCAAAGCACGGCAAAAATTGGGATGGAAACTCCAATACGATCTTCCCGGCTTGTTGAACGACATGATTGCCGGCGATTTGAAATTGATGAAAAAGGAGCTTTATCTGAAAGCCGGCGGTTTCCAAACCTTAAATTATTACGAATAAACCCGAGTCCCGAAGGGACGGCATAGAATAACACAGGGTTTCAACCCTGTAATCAAGAATATGGATAAAGGAGCAAAAATATATGTAGCCGGGCACAACGGAATGGTCGGTTCGGCAATCGTCCGTCGTTTGAAAAAATCGGGATACAACCATATCATAACCCGCACACTCGACGAATTGGATTTGGGCAATCAAGCTGCAACCGCCGATTTTTTCGCAAAGGAAAAACCCGAATACGTTTTTTTGGCTGCAGCCAAAGTAGGCGGCATTGTGGCCAACAACCGCTATCGGGCGCAGTTTATTTACGAGAACATGATGATACAGAACAATGTGATTCATCACAGTTACCTCAATTCGGTAAAGAAACTGCTCTTTTTGGGTTCTTCGTGCATCTATCCGCGTTTGGCGCCGCAACCCATCAAGGAAGAATATTTGTTGACAGGCGAATTGGAACAGACCAACGAGCCGTACGCCATTGCCAAAATTGCGGGAATAAAGATGTGCGAAGCCTACCACAGCCAGTACGGATGTAACTTTGTGTCGATTATGCCGACTAACCTTTACGGGCCTAACGATAATTATAACTTGGAAACCTCGCACGTGTTGCCGGCGCTCATACGCAAGATGCACTTGGGAAAAGCCCTGATGAACAATGATTGGGCGGCTGTTCGTGCCGATATGGATAAACGCCCGGTGGAAGGAGTGAACGGAAAAGCGGATCAAAAAGCGATTGAAACCGTGTTGGCAAAATACGGCATCGATAAAACGCATATCACGCTTTGGGGAACGGGAAGTCCGTTGCGCGAATTTCTGCACGTTGACGATATGGCCGCCGCCGCCGTCTTTGTGATGCAGCATTACGACGCTCCCGACACCGCGCCGTCGCATTTGAACGTCGGTTGCGGCGAAGACCAAACAATCAAGCAGTTGGCCGAATCGGTTCAAAAGATAACGGGATATAACGGAAAGATCATTTGGGATACAACCAAACCCGACGGAACGCCCAAAAAACAATTGGATGTAACACGGCTCTCGCAATTGGGTTGTAAACCCGAAATCAGCTTGGAAAAAGGCATCGAAAGCGTATATCGCGAAGTGTTTCTGCAATAAGCAATCATAACGCAAACCGGATTAGCTTATCTATTTGTTTTTCGTCGATTTACAAATGTAATAAATAGAGTAGGGTAGGGGCTGAAGATTTAAACCTATCGGATTTTTGAAACCCGATAGGTTTTTTTAATCACTTATTTGAATCCCATGGCTCCGTATACTTTACCTTCGCTCACGGCCGGAACGATAAAAATATTGTTGCGGGCATCATACACAAAACCCGCAGGTCCGCCCATTTTGGATGTGAATTTTATATGCCGTACTTCTTTGGTTTTAAGATCGAACCGATTGATGATGCCGCGTTTGCCGAACTGTACCCAATCGCTGAAATACAATTGGTTGCCGTTGAGCGCCAATCCCCACAAAAAGCCTTCATAATCCGAAAGTTGCGTGTATTTTCGGCTCGTCATGTCAATCACGCCCAATTTACCGTTGGGCAAGCTGTCGGTTCCCCAACTGCACACGTACATTAGATTCTTGTCGATCAGCATTCCGCTTGGCGCAATCGGTTCCGCATATTTTTTGTACTTTTTTGCAGACAAATCGACTTCGAAAATCGTATTTATGTCGGTGGCCGACACATAGAGTATCTTATCGTTATTCGACACGATGTCGGTTAATTGTATCGTTTTTTCCCCGGCAAAGCTCAATTCGAAAACTTTTTTCTTCGATTTCAGATCGAAACCGACCAAACGATCGATATCGCATGCATATAGCGTTCCCTGTACTGCCAAAATGCCTCTCGGATTGTTTAAACCGGCAATAAATTTTACGGCGTCTTCCTGACTGCCGTCGCTTCTGATGCGCGATACGTAGCCGTCGCCGTCTTTGACCGACGTTCCGAAATTTTTACCCGCGCAGGACAAATAATAATGTCCGCCGTATTGCGTAACACTTACCGGAGCATCGAATCCGTCATAACTGTACTGATCCTGACCGTAAACAGCAGTCGTTAAGAAACATAGGTTTATTCCGATCCAAAATTTAAATTTGTTCATGAGCATGCAAATTTGAAAATATGAAAGAAATTACACAAAATTCATTCCAAAATATCCGACTATTGTCCACGTACTCTGAAAGGCTCGCGAAAGTAATTCTACGAATCTACACTATTTTATTCGTGACAATTCGTGTAATTCGAGGATGATATTCAACTTGTATTTTTGTTAAATGATTTATATTATACTTAATATCAATATGTTAAAATATTTTACAGCGAGAATGTATGAAATAATACAATATGTTGTACTTTTTTTATAGCAAATTTTATATATTTGCATAAAAATAGAGAATATGAGTACAATAACAAAAAATAGGAGAGCCGCTAAACCCATGTTACAGGAAGTTATTGAGGATTATACACAGATAGTCAACAATATAGGGGGGATAATTAGAGAGTCGGGATATAAATCGAATTTCATTGCCAAAAAATTGAGATTGCCTATGTCTACGTTCTATTTGAAGAAACGGACAAAGACATTCACATTAGATGAAGTAACACAAATCGTCGGTATGTTGGATGATGATGATGCAATGGAAAATGAATATTTAATTGAATTGGCCGAAAGTAGGATAGGAGGGGAAACTGTTTCTTTATCGGACCTGATTAAAACATTTCCCTCCAAATGAATGTAGAAATTAATAAGGCTGCGCTAAAGGACATTGAAAAGTTGACCGAGTTGGCGCGGGTTGTTATTATAGAGCAATTGACTTTGTTGGATGCTGCTGAAAATCTCGGCAGTATGGGCAATGTCATAAAGATGAAAGGTACTAAGCATCCTTTGTATAGGTTGAAGATAGA
>JAVBRP010000036.1:0-24391 GCA_031547815.1 Bacteroidales bacterium
ATCAGACTTGAATTTGATGCCCGATGTGTTGGAACTCAAAAACATGGATATGGCCCAATATATGGTTCCGGTTCCGGGAAAAGCCAAAGAAGAAAAGAAAAAATAAATAATCCGGTTGTGAAGTCACGTAGTGACGACACCTTAAAAAAAGCCGTCCCGCACAAGGGGGACGGCTTTTTGATTTTATCTTATCCGAAAATAATTGCGCAATAACCGGATCAAGAGAAATAATAAGTCGGCGGGAATTTTTTCAAGAGTTGATGCCCCGGCGTGCAATTTGATTTTGTCATGCACCCCCTGCCGGTTTGAATATTTGCTTCGCGTCTTCGCGTCTTTGCGAGAGAAAAATCACGTAAAGACGTAAGGCGAGGAAAAAGGCAACTTGGCCGTGCGAAATCAATACATCCTTTTCTTCAAATATCCCCAGATAGAAGCCCCGATCCCGATCATAATCGCCCAAGCGATCAGATAACCGTATTTCCAATGCAGTTCGGGCATGATTTCGAAATTCATGCCCCACACCCCGGCGAGGAAACCAAGCGGAATGAATACTGTGGAAACAACCGTCAAACGTTGCATGATGCGATTCATTTTCAAGTCGTTGTTCGAAGTGTACAAATTCATCAATCCGAGCAGCATTTCGTGGTACGAATCGACGGAACGCGACACAAAGTCGATATGATCGTATACATCGCGAAGATAGGTAACGGTGGGCTTTTCGATCAGGTTATTATCCGACCGCATCAGTCGCGGAAACGATTCTTTGAGCGGGAGAACGGCTTTTTTCAAAACCTGATAACGTTTTCGGTTGTGCAGAATCATTTCGCGGATATCCGTTCCTTTTTCGTCGCTCAGAATCAAACTTTCCGCATCGGCCAGCAATTCTTCCGTTTTATCCATTTCGGGCAGATAACTGTCCGCAATCTTGTCCAACAGCAGGGCAAACAAATAATCGGAACCTTTATGGCGAATTTTCCCGGTATTTTCTTCCAACGCTTTCTCGATGTTGTCGAACAGCGATCGGGCGCTTTCCTGGAACGACAGCACGTAATTTTCGCTCAATATGACGCTGATCTGTTCCAGTGCGGGCATATCGTCGGATGTCGGGTCGAAATACTTGAGGAACACCGGCACGCAATTATCGAACTCCTCGACGTTCGGCTGCCTGTTGACATTCAACACGTCTTCGACCAGCAACGGGTGCAGATGCAAGGTTTTTCCCAAAGCCGCTATTTCATCCGCTTTGTTGAGTCCGCAAACATGCAGCCAGTATTTTCCTTTGCAGGCATCGGGCGCAAAGCCGGACAAATTATCGGTATATTCCATCCGGCAGCCGGCCTCGTCGTAGCAAGCGAGCATCATGCGCGGCGCAACGTCCACGGTTCCGGTGTAAACCGGCGTTCCGGGCAACGTGTTGTTTTTTTGGCTGTATTTATTTTTATGCGATTTGGACATGATCGGCTGTATTCAGAGCCTCTCCCCACGCTCTCTCCTTGTGGAGAGGGCGAAGGGAGAGAGGTTTTACACAACATACTAACAATTTCTAAAAGAAAAAGGATATTCGTTACTGCCGAATATCCTTTAAAACTATGAAGAAGAGAATTTAAAATCCGTTATTTGTCTGCCGTTTTCTTTTTGGCAGTCGTTTTCGTCGCGGCGGTCTCGGCTTTGGCCGAAGCCGGTTCCTTCTTTACCGCTTTTGCTTTCGGTTCCGCTTTGGTCGTCATTGCGGCCTTTTTCGGCGCCGCTTTTTTTGCGGGCACTTCTATTTCAAGCTCTTCGTCATCCTGCATCGCTTTGGCAATGGTTGTCCGCAACTTGTCCAATTGCAGCTTGGTTATTTTCAATTGCTTATCTTTTTCCGCCAATTCCGATTCCAACGCTTTGACATCCACACCTTTGACGGGCGCATTCACTTTTTGCAACTGCATCGAGAAATCCGACAACACATTCATATAATTAATGAAAGCATCGTAAGGCGATTCGTACGGATTGTAAGGCGTGCGGCGTCCGGTGGAGTAAAATTTGGTGCTCATGAAACGGAAATGATCGCTCGCCTGCAAATATTTCCAATCTATTTTTACTTTCGGGTCGGGCGTTTGTTTCACCCGTTCGGACAATGCATTCAGCTTGTCGAAAGCCTCCGTTTGCAGCTCGTTGCCGCGCCATGCCGTCAAATCGCGTTCCTCGTCCGTCCACGAAATCGGATAATGAATACTGATCGGAGCAATCGGTTGCAATTTCAGCAACTCGTCGGGCGCCACAAACGAGAATTTCTTCTTGATCGCGATTTTGGGCAGATAACGGAGAAATTCGAAAATGCCCGTCGACTCGGATTGCTTGTCGCCGAATGTGGAATAATCGAGACTGATGTTGATCACCTCTTCTTTCGGGTCGAGCAAGTCCATCCAGTGAACAAATTTTTCGGCCGTCAACGGATATTCGCTCCACGACCGGCTCGAAAAATTGAAACGAACGTCGTCGCTCAACTTGTAATTGCGCAACAACAGTTTCAACCGCGGATTGGTGGCCGAACAATAGATATAGTTGGGACTTTTCCATCCGAGAATATGCTTAGCGCCTTCCGTCAGTACGCCCTGAAAACCCATTTCTTCGATCAATGCGCCTATATCGTTGCTGTATATCATATTGCTGTTGCAGAAAACTTTGCAGACCTGTTTCCCGAACAGGCGCGCGATTTTCTCTTTATGCGCATTGACTTGCGCCATGAATTCT
Organism: Bacteroidales bacterium; assembly: GCA_031547815.1. Lineage (GTDB taxonomy): Bacteria > Bacteroidota > Bacteroidia > Bacteroidales > UBA4181 > JAIRLS01. The sequence goes on from JAVBRP010000036.1 coordinate 2,737, forward strand.
TCCTTGTCGGACAGCGACGCCAGGGAATAAGCATCGGTTCCCGCAACAAATTCGACGCATCCCGTGTCGGCCAAAGCGCGGAAGCTGTCCAAAACGTCGGGCGCGTACAGTTCGAACTGGTCGAGCGTGGTACCCGAAATGGAGAACGATACTTTGAATTTATCTTTGTATTCCTTTATCGTATCCAGCAGGATTTTATTGGCCGGCAGGTAGGATACGTCCGACATGCGACGAATATACGATTCGTTGGCGTAATCATCGTAATAATAATGATCATTGCTGATATTGAAAAAACGGTATCTTTTCAACCGGAAAGGTTGATGTATTTGAAAATTAAGACAAATCTTCTTCATAACGATATGATTTAAGAAAGATTAAATTACACTGTAATATACGTCGCGAACATGCTTGGCCGATGTTTCCCACTTTAACCCGTCGACTTCGCTTTTTCCGTGCTTGCTGAAAACATGATGAAGCGCCGGATAGTTCAAAATCCCGTAAATGGCGTCGGCCATGGCATGCGTATCCCAAAAGTCGATCTTGACGGCGTTTTTCAGAATTTCGGCCACGCCCGATTGACGGGATATGATTACCGGAACGTTCGACTGCATGGCTTCCAGCGGCGAAATGCCGAAAGGCTCGGACACCGACGGCATCACGTACACGTCGCTCAAATTGAACATCCGGTACACATCGTCGCCGCGGAGAAACCCCGTAAAACTGAACTTGTCGCAAATCCCCAAACGGGCCGCCCGTCGGATCATTTTGTTCATCATGTCGCCGCTGCCGGCCATCACAAAACGAACATTGTCCATTTTCTTGAGTACCAGATTGGCCGCTTCGATGAAATATTCGGGGCCTTTCTGCATGGTGATGCGTCCGAGAAACGTAACGATCTTCTCGTCGAAATGTCCCCTTTGCTGATTTTTGACCGATCCGTCTGTTTCCACGGGTTCGACGGCATTGTACACCGTTACCACTTTTTCGGGTGCGATGCCGTATTTTTCGATCACGATGTTGCGCGTCAGGTTGCTCACCGTGATGATCTTGTCGGCCGCTTCCATGCCTTGTTTTTCGATGTTGAACACCGCGGGATTGACGCTTCCGCCGCTGCGGTCGAAATCGGTGGCGTGAACATGAATCACCAGCGGTTTGCCCGATACGTGTTTCGCCGCGATACCTGCCGGATAGCATAGCCAATCGTGCGCATGGATGACGTCGAATGTGTGATCGCAGGCAATGGACGCGGCCACCAACGAATAATTGAATATTTCCTGCATCAGATTTTGACCGTATCCGCCCGTAAACGACAATTTCCCTTCAAAGTCGGACGTAATGAACCTGTTCTCGCCCGAATGATTGATGGTCGAATGTTTTTCGAACAGTTCGGGATCGACGTACGGCAATAAATTGACGCCGATTTCGATCTGTTGCATTTTTTTCAGAAAGCCCGCAATACGTATATCGCGGACGCGTACGGGTATGTTGTTGGCTCCGATCAGCCCGATGGTATTCCTGTCTTCGTCGCCGAATGCTTTGGGGACGACGAACAGGATTTCCATGTCGGGATAAGAGGCCATTCCTTTGGTCAATCCGTAGCAAGCCGTTCCCAAACCGCCCGAAATATGCGGAGGAAACTCCCATCCAAACATTAATACTTTCATACGTTGTTTATTCTTTATGGGTTATATTTTTGATGAATGATCGACAAACGCTTCATCCGAAAACCGTCGGCTGATCATTTCCCTGTACTCATCGGGTTTAAACGTTGTACTTTTCGATCATCTTGAACATTTGCAGCAACGCTCCCACGCTCCATGCCTGAGAAATCGCCCCCTTTGCCTGATGCGGAGGATCACCGTTAAAAATTTCGGAAATGGTGCCGATTCCGTGCTGGTTCATCTCTTCTTCGAAGCCGTGCAACAGGTTATCGATGTAAGCAACGCCCGATTTTTTGTGGATACGCAACCATGCCGCGCTGAACCCTTCGAGCAGCCACGGCCAAACGGAGCCTTGATGATATGCCGCGTCGCGTTCATCCTGCGTTCCTTCATAGATACCTTTATAATTCGGATCTTCGGGCGACAAAGTCCGCAAACCGCGCGGCGTGACCAACTGGCTCGCGACCACATCCAGCAGCGATTTCTTGATTTCGTCGTCGATCATGCTGTACGGAAGCGAAGCGGCAAACACCTGATTGGGACGTATCGACCAATCTTTCCTGTCGCCGTCGACCACATCGGCCAGATAGCCCTTTTCTTCGTCCCAAAATGCTTTTACGAACGATTCGCGGGTGAGCGCGGGAATATCTTTCCAAGCCTTCACGAACTTTTTGTCGCCGGCTTCTTCCGCCAAGGCAAGCGTAAACATCATGGCATTGTACCAGAGCGCCTGTATTTCGACGGGGTAACCGGCGCGTTGCGTCACCGGTTTGCCGTTGACCACGGCGTCCATCCACGTAAGCGCTTTGCCATCCTGCCCGGCATAAATCAAACCGTTGTCGTGCATGCGGATGTTGAACGGCAGCACACCGTTGCGGAAATTTTCGAGAATGGTTTTCATCGTTTCGCCGTACTGTTTCCACACGGCGGCGGTCAAACCCATATATTCGGCATACTGTTGCACCGCCGAGAAAAACCACAACGGAGCGTCCACCGAATTGAATACGGGATTTTGACGGCTTCCCGTGTTGGGAAACAAGCCGCCTTCCATGCGGTTGATCATCGTGTCGAGCACTTCCTTGCAGGTTTTCGGATCGTCGATGCCAAGCGTGATGCCGGGCAAAGCGACGAACGTGTCGCGCCCCCAAACGCCGAACCACGGATAACCGGCGATCACTTCGGTCGTTTTTTCCTCGTCGTCACGAAGAATGAATTGCTGCGCGGCATTGGTCAGACAGTGCATATAACTCGACCGCGGCAGGCGGCGTTCGATCTGCGTGGAAAAACGACGTTTGAAAACGGCGGGATTTTCTTCCTTGAGGCTTGCCGAAAAGATAATGCTTTCGCCTTTTTTGATGTCGACCTCGAAATAGCCGGGAATGAACAGATCCTCGCTGTAATCGTAGCCGCGTTCCTGCTCTTTCGAATATTCGATACCGTAGAACCAATCGGGCACGGGAATGAATTCGACCGCTTTCGAAAATTGCATGTGAAGCATCGGCAGGTCGGAATACATTTGAATACCGACGCCGTTCCTGATCGGTACGGTATGTTTATTGGCGTGGAGATTGGCGTGCGTGAGCGTGTGCATGTCGCGGAAAGCCAAAAACGGGCGAAAACGCAACTTGGTGTCCGAATGGGCTTCCATCAGCGTGTAGCGCAGCAAAATTTGTTCTTCCTGGTCAACCAGCAGACTTTCTTTGCAAAGCATGACGCCTCCCACGCGATAGAGCGTTCCGGCAAGAATATCGGTCGAAAAATCGACGACATACTTGTGACCTTTCGGCTCGTAAATATCGCCTTTGTACTTGTGAATTGCCAAATTGAATTCGCTGTTGTGCTGCACCACAGTTTCGTCAAGCGACGACAGAAAAACGTAACGCTTATTCTCGTACCGTTTTACGGGACATACCAACAAACCGTGATATTTTCGCGTATTGCATCCGATGATGGTGGTATTGCAAAAAGATCCGCCTCTGTTCGAACGTAAAATTTCGCGGTTGAGGGAATATTCCAGGTTAACCAACTGGGTTTTGTCGAATTTCAGATAACTCATGAGTATATGTTTTTCTGTTAATGTTCTTATTATCAATATATAACAAACAATCTTATACGAGATTTATATCGATAAATATACGAAAAAATTTAAAAACAATACCGTTTATCTTATATTTTTCGTATTTCATCAAAAAAATCATTTCGTGTGTCAAAAATTTTTGGCAAAAGTAAAAACTTTTTTTGTTTTTTGTTGCACTTTGCACCATAAACATAAATAAATCAATCACTTTTTTTCGTTCATGTGACGTCCGGCTCACGCATGAAGCGGTACGACCTGTATCGAAAGTGCATTGCAATATCAACAAAATTGGGTGAAAAAATGTTTTTTAGAATTTGAAAAAAATGAATTATCCGAAAATTATGACAATAAAATTATTTTTTTAATACTACTATCTTGTCACTTAAACAAGCTATTTTTGTTAAATTAATATTAGTGTTTTAATATGAATAATGCTTAAATGCATGTGTTTAACAATTAATTCGATAATATGGAGATAATAGAAATTGTCAAGATAATTTTGCCGTTCGTTCTTTTACTTTTGGCAGTTGCGCCCTTTTTGGGAAATTATATATACCGGATGTTGGACGGGCAAAAACATTTCATGCTTCCGGTATCGGGGAGGCTCGAACGCCTGATTTATCGTTTCGCTTCGGTAAATCCCGAAGAATCGATGAATTGGAAAAAATATTGCGCGGCATTGCTGATGTTCAATTTTCTCGGGTTTGTTGTTCTTTTCGTTATCCTGCTGACGCAACATTGGCTGCCGCTCAATCCGCAACATGTCGGTAACATGAATTGGCACACGGCTTTCAATACTTCCGTCAGTTTCATCACCAACACCGACTGGCAAAGCTATGCCGGCGAAACGGGTTTGAGCTATTTCAGCCAGGCGGTGGGGCTTACCGTACAGAATTTCGTAAGCGCCGCCACCGGGATCGCGGTTTTTGCGGCGCTGGTTCGCGGCATCACGGGGCGAACCGTCGAGCATATCGGCAATTTTTGGGTCGACCTCACGCGCTCCGTTCTATACGTTCTCTTGCCGCTTTCCGTTGTTTGGGCCGTTCTGCTGGTCGGGCAAGGCGTGGTGCAAAACTTTCATCCCTACGTCGATGCAACCGGTTTGGAAGGCGCCGGGCAGGTGATCCCGCAAGGACCCGCCGCATCGCAGATCGCCGTCAAGCAATTGGGCACCAACGGCGGCGGGTTTTTCAATGCCAACGGCGCCCATCCGTTGGAAAACCCGACACCGTTCTCCAATTTCCTTGAAGTATTCGGCATCTTTCTGATTCCGGTAGCATTGACATTTGCTTACGGCCGAATGGTCAAATCCCGAAGGCAAGGTTGGGCGATATTCTCCGCCATGGCTGTTCTTTTCGCCGTCGGGCTGGCCGTTTCGCTGCATTCCGAATACCAATCGTCCGCGCTTTGGGACCGGTTGCCCTGCATGGAAGGAAAAGAAGTCCGCAACGGCATTGCGGGCAGCGTGCTGTGGGCCGAAGTAACCACAGCGGCATCGTGCGGCGCGGTAAACGCCGCGCACGGCAGCTTATCGCCCTTGTCGGGAATGGTTGCCATGGTGAACATGATGATCGGCGAAGTCGTTTTCGGCGGGGTGGGAGCGGGCATGTACGGAATGCTCGTCTTCGTGCTTCTCACCGTGTTCATTGCCGGGCTGATGGTCGGCCGCACGCCCGAATTCCTCGGAAAAAAAATCGAAGCTTTCGAAATCAAAATGGCGATGATCGCCGTATTGTCGCCCGCCGTGGTAATCCTCTTGTTTTCGGCGCTTGCATGCAGCCTCGCGGCGGGCTTGTCGAGCCTCGGAAATACCGGGCCGCACGGTCTGTCCGAAATTCTGTACGCTTTCAGTTCCGCGGCGGGCAATAACGGAAGCGCTTTTGCCGGATTGAAAGTCGATACCGTATTTTATAATGTGTTGATCGCTCTCGGCATGATCATCGGACGCTTCGGAGTTATCATTCCCGTGCTGGCCGTTGCCGGGAATCTGGCGCGGAAGAAAGTAACGCCCGTTTCGCCCGGAACATTCCGCACGGACAATTGGCTCTTTATCGGTTTGCTGGTCGCCGTCATCCTCATTGTGGGCGGTTTGACCTTTTTTCCCGCGCTGTCGTTGGGGCCGGTGGTCGAACACTTGTTGTTGCGGAACGGTGTTTTATTCTGAAAACGGAGAAGCATAATTCAAGAAAATCATGAACGAATCTTCATATAAAGCGTCATATCATAAGGCGCGCCGAAAAGTGTCATTTTTTAGCGGCAAGCAAATCGCCGATGCGATCAAAATGTCCTTCGCGAAACTGCATCCCGCCGCCCTTATCAAAAACCCCGTCATCTTTATCGTGGCTGTAGGGGCGGTTCTTTCGACGATCATCGTGGTCGCCGACATTGTTCGCGGCGCATTTTCGCCGTTCAACCTCCACATCACCGTATGGTTGTGGATCACGGTGTTGTTTGCCAACTTTTCGGAAGCCGTTGCCGAAGGACGCGGAAAAGCGCAGGCCGAAAGCCTGAGAGTCGGCCGCTCGCAGGCCAAAGCGCGGAAATTGACGAACGGTGAGGAAGAAATCGTTGCCGCATCGTTGCTCAAAAAGGGCGACATCGTGGTGTGCGAAGCCGGCGACACCATTCCGTCCGACGGCGAAATCATCGAAGGCATTGCCGGTGTCGACGAATCGGCCATTACGGGTGAGTCGGCGCCGGTAATCCGCGAAAGCGGCGGCGACAGAAGCGCGGTGACGGGCGGAACGAAAGTGCTGAGCGACCGGATCGTGATACGAATAACTTCCGATGCCGGCAATACCTTCATCGATAGGATGATTGCGCTGGTGGAAGGCGCGCAACGGAAGAAAACACCCAACGAGGCGGCGTTGACCATTTTGTTGGTTGCGCTGTCCGTCATCTTTTTGGTTGCCGTGGCCACATTGCCCGCGTTTTTCGGCTACAGCCTCGATGCATCGGGATTGCCCCGTTCGGCGAATCTGACCTTGCCCGTGCTGATCGCTTTGCTGGTGTGCCTCATTCCGACCACCATCGGGGGATTGTTGAGCGCTATCGGCATCAGCGGCATGGATCGGCTGATGAAACGCAACGTGATCGCCACGAGTGGACGCGCCATCGAGGCGGCGGGCGACGTGGATGTGTTGCTGCTGGACAAAACGGGAACCATTACTTTCGGTAACCGGATGGCTGCCGAACTGATTCCCGCCGAAGGTGTCGACATTAAAGTATTGGCCGACGCCGCGCAACTCTCTTCGCTGAGCGACGAAACGCCCGAAGGCCGCTCGGTGGTGGTGCTGATAAAGGAAAAGTACGGTATCCGCGGGCGCGATTTGACGGGCTTGGATGCCGAATTTGTGCCGTTTACCGCGCAGACGCGCATGAGCGGCGTAGATATCAAAGTGTCGGGCAAGCGGCAACGGATTCGGAAAGGCTCGGTGGAGGCTGTCCGTTCGTTTGTGCAGAGCAACAACGGTTTTTTCCCGATCCGGATGGAGGAAAAGGTGACGGAGCTGGCGCAACAAGGCGCCACACCGCTGATCGTGGCCGAAGATAACCGCGTGCTGGGCATCATACATTTGAAAGATGTGGTGAAAGGTGGTATCAAGCAGCGTTTTGCGCAGCTTCGCAAGATGGGCATCCGCACAGTGATGATCACGGGCGACAATCCGCTGACGGCCGCCGCCATTGCCGCCGAAGCGGGCGTGGACGATTTTCTGGCGGAAGCCAAGCCGGAGGACAAGTTGCAGCGTATCCGCGAAGAACAGGCTAACGGGCATTTGGTGGGCATGATCGGCGACGGTACGAACGATGCGCCCGCTCTGGCGCAGTCGGACGTGGGCATTGCCATGAACAACGGAACGCAGGCGGCACGCGAGGCAGGCAACATGGTCGATCTGGACAGCAACCCCACGAAGCTGATCGAGGTGGTGGAAGTAGGCAAGCAGTTGCTGATGACGCGCGGCGCGTTGACCACGTTCAGCATCGCCAACGACGTGGCCAAATATTTCGCCATCATCCCCGCCATTGCCGTGTCTCTTTACGCGGGCGCTTCGGGCAAAGGCGCGCTGTCGGCGCTCAACATCATGCGGTTGTCGTCGCCCGAAAATGCAGTATTGAGTGCGGTCATCTTCAATGCCCTGATCATCATTCTGTTGATACCGTTGGCCTTGAAAGGCGTCAAATACCGTACGGAGCCGGCAACGGTGTCGCTTGTGCGGAATCTGTTCGTTTACGGGTTGGGCGGACTGATCACGCCTTTCATCGGGATAAAATTGATCGATTTGATTTTGGGAATGTTATAGAGTCATCATCAACATGAAACCACAATTCATCACATCATTAAAAATATCGGGGATAATGATCGTCCTTTTGGGAATCATCTATCCTTTGGTCGTTACGGGCATCGCGCAAGTTTGCTTTCGCGATAAGGCAAACGGGTCGCTGATCGAAAAGGACGGAAAAATCGTCGGCAGCGCGCTCGTCGGCCAAAAATTCGATAACGCCGCGTATTTCGAATCGCGTCCGTCGGCCGTCGATTACAACACATTGCCCTCGGGCGCATCCAATCTGAGCCTGACGAGCAAAAAACTGTACGACGAGGTGAAAAAACGAAAGGAAGCCTTTGCCGTTCGCAACAAATTGTCGTCCTGCGATACGATTCCTTCGGAAATGCTGTTTGCATCGGGCAGCGGCTTGGATCCGCACATTTCGCCCGAAGCCGCCAAGCTGCAAATCGAGCGGATTGCCGAAGCGAGAAATTTTTCGAGCGGACAAAAAGAACAACTGTATTCGCTTGCTGACGAGATGACGGAACAACCGCAGTTCAGCCTGTTCGGCGAACCGCGCATCAACGTATTGTTGTTAAATTTGCGTTTGGATGAGATGAAATAACCGTTATGGAAGACAATCGACCCAATCCCGACGAATTGCTTGCTTCACTTCGGCAAGAGGAAGAATCGGAGCAAAAAGGCAAGTTGAAAATATTTTTCGGCATGGCACCCGGCGTGGGAAAAACCTACACCATGCTTCAAGCCGCGCAAGCCGACGCAGCCAAAGGCGTGCAGGTGGTGGTGGGGTACGCGGAAACGCATCGCCGCGCCGAAACCGAAGCATTGCTCGAAGGGCTTGAGATTGTCCCGCGCAAAAAGATTGAATACAAAGGTACCACGCTCGAAGAAGCGGATTTGGATACCATCCTCGCGATGCATCCTTATTTGGTGCTGATGGATGAGTTGGCGCACACCAATGCACCCGGAAGCCGCCACTTGAAACGTTATCAAGATGTTCGTGAGTTGCTCGACAACGGCATCAACGTGTACACCACGCTCAACGTGCAACACCTCGAAAGTTGCGCCGACACCGTGGCGCAGATCGCGGGAATCACCGTCAGGGAAACGCTGCCCGACGAAATTTTCGATAAAGCCGACGAGGTGGAATTGATAGACCTCACTCCCGACGAGCTTTTCGACCGTTTGGCCGAAGGAAAGGTGTACACGCCGGAGCGTTCCAAAGAAGCCGTCAAAAACTTTTTCCGTAAAGGAAATATTACCGCTTTGCGCGAAATGGCGCTTCGCGTGGTGGCCGGGCGGGTGGATCGGCAACTGAAAACGTACATGCAGCAAAAGCGCATTCAAGGCCCCTGGAAGTCGGGCTTGCACTTGCTCGCGCTCATCGGGCCGAGCCCCACTTCGATGCAGCTGATACGACGGACGAAGAACATGGCCGACGCGTTGGACGCCGATTGGATGGCGTTGCATGTCGAAACGGCGCAATCGTCGGGCGAGAAAGAAAAAAGGCAATTGGCGCTCAACATCAATCTGGTGAGGCAATTGGACGGGGAAGTGATCACCACATCGGGCAACGATCTTGTGCAAGCCGCTCTGAGCGTGGCCCGTAAGGAAAACATTACGCACATTATCGTCGGAAAGCCGTGGAGGGGCAATCGGCTCTTTCCCGTGTTCACCCGAAAGAATTTCGTTAACCGCTTGATCGGCGAAAGCGGCAATATCGACGTATACATGTTCGGCGCGGAGGAAACGCCCGTCGGCAAACGCAAACGTCGGATCGTTTTTCCGGAATTTACTTCCAAATTGGGCGAATACGCCGTGGCAGCCATGGCCGTCGTCATTGCCGCGGTGTTGTGCGTACCGCTTGTCGGCAAAACAGGCTATCAGCCGGTCTCGTTCATTTTACTCATGGTATTGACCGGTCTGGCCGGTTTTTTGCACATCGGCCCCATTTTGCTGGCGGCCACGCTGGGCGCTTTGTCGTGGAATTTCTTCTTTATCCCGCCGATGTATACTTTCCACATCAAAAACCCGACGGATATACTTACGTTCCTGATGTTCTACACCATAGCCCTTCTTGGCGGCATTCTCACTTTTCGGGTGAGGAAGCAGGAGCGATTGGCCGTGAGCCGCGAAGAACGTACCAATGCGTTGTTTCATCTTACCAAACAGCTTGCCGCCGCAGCGAATGTGAAAGACGTAATTGTAGTCGGAACGGTCGACATAAAAAAATATTTCGGTGTCGACGCTTTTTTTCTGCTTCGGGACGGAAGCGGCCGATTGACAGACAAGAAACATCTTCCCGAAGGGTTTGCTTTTTCCGAAGCCGAAATGGGCATTGCCGATTGGGTGTTCAAACATTCGCGGCCTGCCGGGCGGTTTACCGAAACATTGCCGTCGGGCGAATACACCTATTACCCGCTGAAGGGTTCGCGCACGCGGCCCGGTGTGGCTGCCGTGAAGCAGAATGAGGCTTTTGCCGGCGAAACGGCTATTTTTTGGGATACTTTCCTGACACAGATTTCATCGGCCATTGAGCATCGCTATTTGGGGCAGGCGGCGCGTAAGACGGCGCTGCTGAACGAGTCGGACAGGTTGTATAAAACGATGTTCGACAGCATTTCGAGCGAGTTGAAGATTCCGGTAACGGCCATTATGGACGCATCGGACAGGTTGCTTGCCGATGGGCGGGCGCAATCGGGCATTGCCCAACTTTACGGGGAGATATCCAAAGCGTCGCGAAGGCTGAATCGGCTGATAAACAACTTGCTGAGCATGTCCCGAATAGAATCGGGGCGACTTGCGGTGCATCTCGATTGGTGCGATATTCGCGATCCGGTGCGGCGCGTAGCGGAAAGTCTCGCCGAAGAACTTCGCCCTTTCCGCTTCGACATCGTTGTGCCCGAATCGATGCCGTTGGTCAAGCTCGATTCCGAACTGATGGAACAGGTGCTGCACCATTTGGTGTATAACTCGTGCCGCTATGCACCCGCCGCAAGCACCATCCGCATGAAGGCTTTCTACGACAGCAATCGCTTGGTGTTGCAGGAAATGGATCGCGGGCCGGGTTTCGCTTCGGACGTTTTGCCGCATGTGTTCGACAAGTTTTTCCGCACTGCGGACGAAAAGGAGGGTTTGTCGGAAGGTCTCGGGCTGGGCCTCGCCATCGTCAAAGGATTTGTGGAGGCGCACAAAGGCACCGTATCCGCCGAAAACAGAAAAAACGGCGGCGCACGATTCACCATTCAAATACCGACGGAGATTTCGTACGGAAATGAAACAACCGGATTGATGAAATAAAAATTTACACTTCATGTTGTACGGAGGTGAAATTTTTTAATCATAAATTTTAATGCTGCGGAATTGTTAGAATGCTGTAACCCTTGTTGATGCGCATGCCCGGAATAAGGAAATCGACGTCGGGATTACAAATTTTGCCGGCCGGTCGAAACTTTTGTCCGGTTTTTGCGTATTTAGAATATAAAATTCAAAATCGTTTAGTTAAGAACTCTATCACCATAATTTACCCCCGACCCCTAAAGGGGAGTCTCGGTATACCGCGCTTTGCGAAAGTCCCCTTTAGGGGATTTAGGGGTGAAGACAAAATAGAAGCGTTAATTAAACGACATTGATATAAAATTCAAAATGGATTTATGAAATCTCTCCCGAAACAATTATTGTACCCGGCCGATATTTTTGTCGATAAATCTCCTCATATAGTCAGTACCGTGCTGGGTTCGTGTGTTTCGGTTTGTTTGTACGATCGGGTGCTGCAACGCGGAGCGATCAACCATTTCATTTTGCCGCTGTGGAACGGACACGATTTGTCCACCATGAAATACGGAAACTTGGCGATTATCCGTATTTTGGAAGAGCTGCTGATTCTCGGGAGCAAATATGAAGATATCGAGGCCGGAGTGTTCGGCGGAGCGGAAGTTCTTACGGGAGCGCCGACCAATTTTCACATCGGGCGACGTAATGCGCGGATCGCCGTTGAAATTCTCAACGAATTTAAGATTCCCATTATTCAGTCGAACCTCGGAGGAAATCGCGGCCGGAAAATAATTTTTAACACGTTGACCGGCGAAACGAATCACGAATTTATCAAACACAGAACGCCCGTAGCCGACTTGTCGACTGTGGTAAATCGCGAAATGGGAAGCGGTTTGCTCAGAAGAATCGGTTTTTTTTGATTTTTTTTCCGACAAAAACTTACGCTGCAGGTAACCCTTTTGATTTGTTTTACGTATAAGAACTTTGTATTGTCAAAAAATAGGGTTTGGAAAAAATACGCACGTAAAATTATCATATCATGTCAAATTCAGTGGTCATTACAGGCATTTTGCTCATTATCCTCGCTGCCGCCGGAGCTTTGGCGATCAGCAGACTGGTATTTAAGAAAAGCATTGTTTTCAAAATTTTTCTGGCGTTGATATTACCTATCGATACTGTTGCCATTCTGGCGTTTTTTGTGGGTGCAAGAGGCATCATCCATCTAACATGGGCCGCACCGGTGGCTGTCTCTTTCCTTTTTCTGGGATATTATTTGGTAAACAACATGTTGCGGCTTCCGTTAAACGAGATGTGCGGCAAAGTGCTGTTGCTTTCCGAAGGAGATGTGGACGTCACGGTTAACGAAAAATACCTGAAAGGCGAGGATGAAATGGCACAAGTAATGCGTATGCTCGTGAAATTGACGAACTCGCTCCAAAACATTGTGCGTTTTACAGGCCACATCGGCAAAGGCGAATTGAATACGCAATACGAATTGTTGGGTGAAAAAGACACCATGGGGAGATCGATGCTCGAAATGCGCGCCAATTTGCAGGAAGCCGAAAAAGAAAAAGAAAAACGCCGGCAAGAAGACGAACGCCGCAATTGGTCTACCGTGGGTGTGGCCAAATTTGCCGAACTGTTGCGCGCCAACAACGACAAGATCGAAGAACTGTGTCAATCCATTGTCAGCAACATGGTGAAATACGTCGGGGCCAATCAGGCAGGCATTTTTATCTTGAACGATGAAGAGGTCGAACAGCCGGTGCTCGAATTGAAAGCCTGCTATGCATACGAACGTCGCAAATATGTCGAAAAAACCATCGATTTGGGCGAAGGCTTGGTCGGCACTTGCTTTTTGGAACGCCAAAGCATTTACATGACGCATCTTCCGAAAGATTATATTCGCATTACTTCGGGCTTGGGCGACGAAACGCCGCGTGCATTGTTGATCACGCCACTGATGGTGAACGAAGAGATATTCGGTGTTCTCGAAATAGCGGCGTTCAAAGAATTCGAGCCGCACGTAAGGGAATTTGTCGAAAAAGTGTCCGAAAGTATCGCTTCGACCATCGGCTCGGTAAAAATCAATATGCGAACCAATAAACTGCTGGAAATTTCGAAGATACAGAGCGAAGAGATGGCAGGGCAGGAGGAAGAGCTTCGTCAAAATATGGAAGAAATGCAAGCCACTCAGGAAGAAATGCGTCGCAGGGAAACGGAACTTTCGGACACGCTGGAAAAAATGAAGGTTTTGCAACGTCAAAGCGAGGAAAAAGAAATTGCGGCGCGGCGACTGTACGAATCGATCATGAAGACGTTCCATGCCGTCGAGTTTTCGGCCGACCGTACATTGGTATCCATCGACGACAAGGTATTGGAAATTTTCGGCAATGCCGCCAAATCCGATTTTGTGGGGCATTCTTTTGTCGAAACATATCCCGACGGCGCAGCGGAAGGCGCACGAGTTTGGGATAAATTGCTTGCGGGCGAACAAGTGACTTCTTATACGGAACTTAACCGAACGCCGGTAAAATTGGAATATTTGCCGATCTTCAACGGCGGCGGCGATCTTCAACGTGTGCTTACGATGGTAATTCCCTTGAAGAAAATTGAATAATCGACCGATAAATTATAAACAAACATACAAACCGAATTGTTCCTGTTCAATTTGGTGACAATTCATATCTCACCTATCATATATTAAAACCCCGATGTCAAAGCTATTCCGTAATTTGAAACTTCGCACAAAGCTGATTGCCAGCGTGCTGACTGTTTCGCTCGTTGTTTTGATCACCATCAGCGTTTTTACGCATATCTGGTATCAAGCCGAACTGAAAAACGAAAGTATCGAACGTCTGCGGATGACTTCGCGAAACTACGCGGCCGATGTGTCGAAACTTTTCGAAGATCCCGTGTCGACGGCAAGTACGCTGTCGAATACTTTCGGACAAATGGCAGCAGGACAAACGGCCGATCGTAAATTGGCGGAAGACATCGTCAAAGAAGAGATTCGCAGGCAAGCACGTTACGAAAGCCTTTGGCTGTTGTGGGAACCGAATGCTTTCGACGGAAAAGACAGTGAATTTATTACCGAAGAACAACGTTTCGGAAACGAAACCGGACGATTTGCCGTGAGTTTCTATCGTATGCAAGGGCAAATAAAATATCGCACCATTACGGAAACTACCGCTTCCGGGAGCATTGCCCAAAGTTTCAAGGAGATGCGCAAACTCACTGTAGGCGATCCCATGTTGCGTACTTACGAAGAAGGGAAACCGGGCGTAACGGTACTGTCCGTTCGGAATCCGATCATATCCGGCGGCGCATATTTGGGAACTGCGGGCATCGATATGTCTGTGGAAGTCTTCGAGAAAATGATCTCGGAAATGAAGCCCTACACGGGCAGCTCCGTACAAATAATCAATAACAGAGGCATGGTGGTGTTTCGTTCCGATACGACTCTCGAAAGCCGGCCGTTCGCCGTCGAAGGAAACAACTCGCTGACCGAAAGCATCACGGCAAACGTTCGGGCCGGAAAAGAAATGATTGCGCAAGCCCCCGTTAACGGCAAAAATTATTATTACGCGCTCGGTCCCGTGAAAATTACCGGAGCCGACGCATGGTCGCTGTGCATTGCGGTGCCCGAAAGCAGCCTGATGGCATCGGTCAGCAAGATCATCCGAACTTCCTCGTTCCTGTTTTTTCCCGGCATATTGCTGTTGCTGATCTGCGTGATTCTGTCGGTCAACGGCATCGTTCGACCCATCAACGGAGCCAATAAGGTATTGAATCGGCTGTCGCTGGGGCATGTCAGCAAAGCGGAGCAACTGCCCGTGAAAAACAACGACGAAATCGGGAAAATGTCACAAGCGCTGAATGCTTTGACGACCGGATTGCGCGAAATGCTGGAATTTGCCGAAAAGATCGGCAAACGCGATTATTCCGTCGAATATCATTTATTGAGCGACGGTGACGAATTGGGCGCCGAGATGCTCGAAATGCGCAACAATCTCGCCGAAAGCGCCGAAAAGGAAAAACGTTTCAAAGAAGAGGAAGAATGCCGCAACTGGGTGAATCACGGGTTGGCGGAATTTGCCGAAGTGTTGCGCAACAACAGCAACAACATGGAGACGCTGTCCTACCAAATGATCAGCCGTATGGTGAAATATTTGGATGCCAACCAGGGCGGATTTTTCGTGGTGAACGACGACGATCCTTCGCATCCTTTCCTCGAACTTACGGCAAGCTACGCATACGAACGTCGCAAATACATGGAAAAAAAGATCGAAGCGGGCGAAGGCTTGGTCGGAACGTGCTACCGGGAAGGCGAAACCATTTTCATGAACGACATTCCCGACGGTTACGTGCAAATCACATCGGGGATCGGAAAAGCCAATCCGCGTTGCTTGGTCATCGTTCCGCTGAAAGTGAACGACATCATATACGGCATCATGGAAATCGCCTCTTTCAAGAAAATAGAGCCTTACCAAATCGATTTTCTGGAAAAGATGGGCGCCACCACCGCATCGACCATTTCGGCGGTGAAAACCAACCAACACACCGCAAAACTGTTGGAACAATCGCAAATGCAATCGCAGCGGTTGAGCGAACAAGAGGAGGAGATGCGCCAGAACATGGAGGAAATGCAGGCCACTCAGGAGGAAATGTATCGCAAGAATCTGGAATCGGAGCATGCGCAACAAGAATTGTCGGATACTTTGGCCAAAATGCAGAGCATACAAGACACGCTCGAAGACGAAAAGTTCGAGATACAATCGGTGATGAACGCGGTAGACGATGTGTTCATGCGCATTACCTACGATGCGGATATGACATTGCTCGACATCAACGATTCGTGCCTGGAGCTGCACGGCGCCACGCGCGAACAAATGATCGGCATCAAGCTGACCGACAAGATGAACCCGAAAGATATACCGGCATTCAGGAAGAATTGGGACAAGGTGCTTGCCGGCGAAACATTTAAAGGCGAAGGAATACGTAAAACCCGCAACGGCGATAAACATGTTTGGTACATGTACAGCCCGATAAAAGACGCATCCGGAAAAGTACATAAAGTGTTGATGCTTGGGCGTTTCTTGGACGATATGTAGTTCGTCCGAAAAATAAGCGCGAAAAAAAGTAACCAAAATGTATATTTTACGTAAAACAACAAGTATTTTGTTGATCAAACATGTTGAATCGAACATATAAAGCAGTTGTCATAGGAGGCTCGGCAGGAAGTTTTCAAGTTTTGGTGAAGATATTGAACTCGTTGCCGAAAGGTTTTAATTATCCCGTACTGCTTTGCATGCATCGGTTGAAACATGTCCGTTCCGGATTTGTTGAAGCATTGTCGCTCAAATCGAATATTCCGATCGTGGAACCTTACGACAAGACGCACATCAAGCCGGGAACAGGTTATTTGGCCCCTGCGAATTACCACATGTATATCGAATTGGCGAATCAAATATCGTTGTCGACCGAAGAACCGGTCAATCACTCGCGGCCCGGCATCGATTTGACCTACATGTCGGCGGCGCAAGCCTATCGCGACAAATTGGTCGGCATCATCCTGTCGGGCGCCAACAAAGACGGCGCCGCCGGAATGAAGAAAATAGCCGATTTGGGCGGAACCACCATCGTGCAGGACCCCGCGGAATGCGAAGTGCGCACCATGACCGAAGCCACTTTGAATCTTACCAAAGTATCGCACATTTATAAGACCGATCAAATCATTCAATTTCTAAGAAATATCAGCAAGTAAAATATATCGTCATGAACAAAACCGCCAAATATGCAACTTGGGGACTGTGGATATTCCTATTCATGGTCGTTGTTGCATTTGCAATTATCTATGCCTCGCAAACGGCGCGGGTAATCTTGTTGTATGCCGGCGTTGCGCTCGAAATCGTCTTTTCGTTGATTTTACTGTTGTTACTGTTGCAATACAAGCAGAGCTTCAAGAAAATAGAGCAGGAAATAAATCGTTTGGAGCAGCGCGAACAAGCCCGTCTCCGCGAAGAAGACCGAAAGAAATCGGAACAAGCCGCCGAAGCAGAGGTCGACAAGTTTGATGCCGACGAGGTTTTGTCGAAAATCATGCCGAGTGCCGAAGCATCCTTTGCCGACGCGCAAAAATATACCGAAAAAATACTTCAAAACGCCGCCAAGGAATTGGACATCGTACAGGGATTGGTTTTTCTTCTCGACAAGAAAGAACAATTATATAATGTATCGGGCGAATATGCATATTACTCGGAGGAACAACCGCGCAGTTTCCCATTGGGCGAAACTCTTTCGGGGCAAGTGGCCAAAAACAAGCAATTACTTAATGTCCGGGAAATGCCCGAAGGCTACATTACCGTTCTGTCGGGCTTGGGCAAAAGCAATCCGGGCTACTTGATCATTGCTCCGGTGGTGCATGACGACGAAAGCATCGGCGTTATCGAACTGGCTTCATTCAAGCCTTTCGGTAAAAACGAAGAAGTATTGATCGAAAAAATGACCGGAGCAATGGCCGGTAAATTGAACGAATTAAGGAAATGATCATGAGCAGCGAACGTAACGATAATACCAAAAGTACGCTTAACATTTCTGTTCTCTGCGTGGCGATTGCATTGGCGATTGTTGCGTGGATCATCAGTTTTGCGGTAACCGGCATTCCGGTAACTTTGAAAGGCTTATGGGAATTGCATCAGGCCGTTCCCGTATTGTGGATTTTCGACCTGTTGCCCGTTGCGGTGATCATTGTCGTGAACAAACTGATCCGCAAAGTTGCCGACGAAATCAACGACTTGACCGGCAAACTGAATATTATCCGGAAAAGAGGCGACGCCAACGCCCGTTTTGCGCAGGAAATAGGTTCGGGAAATTACGAAGCCGATTTTACGGCCGCCGATGACGATATTTTGGGCAAATCGTTGCTCGTGATGCGTAGCAACCTGCTCGAAAACAGCAAGAAAGAAGCCGAACAGTTGTGGATCAGCAAAGGAAAAGACGTGGTTTCGGAAATCCTGCGCCTGCACAATAACGTGGAAGAACTGTCGGTCGATGCATTGATCAACATTATCAAATATGTGAACCTGTTGCAGGGCGCCTTGTATTTTTACGACGAAGACAGCAAGAAGCTGCGCAACATGGCCACTTACGCCTACAATCGTCGCAAATACATCAACCGGGAATTTAACGTGGGGCAGGGGCTTATCGGACAATGCGCCTATGAAATGGATTTTATCTATCGCACCGACATTCCCGACGGTTATGCCACCATCACTTCGGGGATTCTCGGCGACAGGAAGCCCGCAAGTTTATTGATCGTTCCGCTGATTGCCGACGAGAAGCTGCAAGGCGTCATCGAATTTGCTTCGCTCGATAAGGAAATTCCCGAAGCAACCATCAAATTCCTTCGCGAATTGGGCGAAATCATTGCCCGCACGTTCTTCAACCTCCGAGTGAACAAGAAAACGGAAAAGCTGCTGGTGGAAGCGCAACAGATGACCGAAGAATTGCGCGAAAACGAAGAACGCCTCCGTCAGAACGCCGAAGAAATGCGCGCCACGCAGGAAGAGCTTTACGAAACCAACGAAAAGCTCGAAGCAAAGATACAAGAGGTTCAGAATGCGCAACGACGCTTGAATTCATTGTTGGAGAACGCTTCGGAAATCATTTCCATCTTCGACCGCAACCTGAAACAGACGTACGAAAGCCCCTCGGTGAAGAAAATATTCGGCTATACGCCCGAAGAAGTCATCGAAGGTGTTGCCGATAAGTACGTTGCCGAAAGCAAAGCGGATATCCGGGGTTTGTTTGATCGATTGCTCGAAAACCCCGAAGAACCCGTCACCATCGAATGCCAATGTATCCGGAAAGACGGAAGCCCGATGATCGTGGAGATTACGGGACGTAACCTGATCACGGATCCCGCCATTCAGGGCATCATCTTAAACACGGTGGACCGCACCGAACGCAAACGCGCCGAAAAGGAGGAACGCTTGCGCAACAAAATGCAGTCGTTGTCCGAAAACTCATTGGATATTATCCTGCGTTTGAGCTTGGACGGAATTTTCTTCTATGCCAATCCCGTGTTGGAGGACTATTTGAGCATTCCCGCCAAGGAACTTATCAACAACAATGTAAGCGATGCAAACATCGATGCCGATCTGAAAAAATATTTCATCGATACCGTAGCGCAAATCAAGGAAGAACCGGTGAAAACCAATACCGAGATCGATATTCCCGTGCGGATGGGCGAAAAAACCACCGTTCGCATCATGAACTTCGCGGCCATTCCCGAAATGAACGAAGGCGAATTGGAAACCATTCTGTTCGTGGGGCACGATATTACCGAGGCAAAGCGCATAGAGCTGGAAATTCAGGAAAAGAACAAGAAAATCGAGGACAGTATCGATTATGCGCAACGGATACAGCAATCGATCATTCCGAGCACGGTGATGATCAAATCGCAATTGCCCAAATCGTTTATTTTCTATAAGCCTCGCGATGTGGTCAGCGGCGACTTCCCGTGGTATGCCGATCGCAACAACAACATATACATTGCGGCCGTCGACTGTACGGGGCACGGCGTTCCCGGCGCATTGCTTTCGTTTGTGGGATATTTTACGCTCAACAACATTGTCGACCACCGGAAAGCATATTCGGCGGGCGAAATCTGCGACATGTTGCATCAGGGCGTTCGCACCACGTTGCGGCAGGATATGGAAGGCGCCAGCGCCCGCGACGGGATGGACATTGCTTTCTGCAAGATAAATGTATTGAAGAACGAAGTGGAATATGCCGGCGCGCACCGACCTTTATACCTGTTGCGCAACGGCGAAATTATCGAATACAAAGGCGACCGCAAGGCCATCGGCGGCATACCGATCGGCAAAAAGCCCGAAACGCCTTTCACCACGCATTACATCAAGCCGCAAAAGGGCGATAAGATATTCTTTTTCTCCGACGGTTTGCCCGACCAGTTGGGCGGCCCCGAACGTACGAAATATTCGCCCAAACGAATCCGCGAACAAATATTGGCACATCAAGATTTTTCGATGGAACAGTTCAATCAATTGTTCGAGGACGATTTTCTCGAATGGAAATCGGGGATCAAACAAACCGACGACGTTTTGTTGATCGGTATCGAATTTTAAAAATATTTATTCAGTCAAAGAAAACAAATCAATAATCATAATAAGAAGAACCCATGGAAAAACCGAAATCCTTTGTTGAGTTTATTCTCGATTTCTACAAATATATGCGGGAATACGAGATATCGTTGGTCTATGAAGGTGAGATAACGCAACCGATTATTAAAGCCTTTTTGTCGTTGACCGAAACCAAGATGATGCAGCAGGAAGAGCCGGGTGCCGTACAACGCAAAGTATTCCACGTGATGGTCGAATGCTTGCAAAATGTCAGCAAATACAGCGACTCGTCCATCGAACAAAACTATTTGTATGCCGGCATGGGCATTTTCATCGTTACCCGCAGTCAAAAAGAATACTGCATCACAACGGGAAATGCCATGGAAACGGGCAAAATAGACGATTTGAAGAAAACGTTGGAATATATCAACAGTTTGGATAAGGATGCTTTGAACGAACTGTATAAAAAACAGATCAAAGAAGGCCAGCTGCATGAAAAAGGCGGGGCCGGATTGGGTTTCATCGACATCAAGCGGAAAACGGGAAATAATCTCTCGTACGAGTTCATGCAGATAGATGACGACATGACCTTTTTCATATTGACTTCAAGCGTATCAAGAATTTAAAAAAATAAAAATCGAAAAATATGGATCCTATTATCATAAGTGCAACAGAAGATACCCCCGGAGTTCGTTTGGATGCCGGAAATGACATTTTTGAACTTTCGGGACGCTCGCTTCCCGAGGACGTATCGAAATTTTACGGGCCTATTTTGAACTGGTTGGACGAGTATGCAAAATCGCCGAACGAACAAACGGTTTTTAATTTCAAGCTCTCGTACTTCAACACCGCCTCGTCCAAAATCATTCTCGACATTCTGATGAAACTCGAAGGTATGCACAATGACGGAAAAGACATTGTCATTAAATGGAATTATCCGACGGATGACGAAGATATGATGGAAGCCGGCGAGGAATATGCCGACATTGTGGATGTGCCGATCGAATTGGTAGAATATTGATATAGAATGGAATGAGGTTGTTTAAAAAGTCGATTTCACCTCTAAATCTAAAGGGGACTTTCGCAAAGCGCGGTATACCGAGACTCCCCTTTAGGGGTCGGGGGTAAAACCGGAGAATTTGATACTTTTTGAACTGCCTCGTCATTGATACAAATCGGGCGGACGTTTTGTCGCCCGTCGGTCAACCGTAA
>JAVBRP010000221.1:0-12133 GCA_031547815.1 Bacteroidales bacterium
CTTATTTGACCGAAAAAGACAAGAATGAGGACACTCGCCTTATGTTCTTTGACCTGAAAAGTCTTATTCCGGAGAAATAGACGCCGTTCCGAACACATTCGAATACCGTTCAAAAGACAATTGAATACCGTTCCGAACGCATCGATACACCGTCGCGAAGACAATTGAATACCGTTCCGAAGGCAATTGAATGCACTTCCGAAGTACATCGAATACCGTCCAAAAGGTAATTAAATACCGTTCGGAAATACATCGAATGCACATCCGAAGTACATCAAATACCGTTCGGAAGGCCATTCGACACTTTCGGGTTCGGGTTCGTGCAACTGTTACTCAATGATTACATCATCGGCGCTTCCGGATTGTGACGGAATTATTTCATAAAATGATAACCAAAGCATCTGTTTTAGTTAACTGCCGGCACAGAAATTGAATTTAAAGCAACTGTTATTATCCATTAAACAAAATTCAAAACCGGAAGCTGATGAAAGCAGATTTATTCATTTTGCTAAGCGCTTTTGCATGGACGACTCATGCGACGCAAGCGCAACCGATGACCGACGGATGCGAAGATGCCTCCGCGTCATGTTCTCCTTACTTTTTGGTGAAATGCCCGACGCCCGAACGAGGGCGGGTTTCGTTGCAATCCACCAAAACGGATGCGCACATCGACGGCGTGATTGCCGACGTAACGGTGCGACAAGTGTACGTGAACAACGGCGATCAAACGTTGGAAGCCGTTTATGTCTTTCCCGGCTCCACGCGGGCTGCCGTGTACGGTTTGGACATGAAAATCGGCGACCGCACGATTCATGCCCGAATAGAGGAGCGCGAAAAAGCGCGAAAGGAATACGATCGGGCAAACCGGGAAGGAAAAACCGCCGGATTGTTGGAGCAACATCGTCCGAATGTTTTTCAAATGAACGTTGCCAACATTTTGCCGGGTGATACCATTGCGGTGGTGATGCGCTACACGGAATTGCTCGAATATCGCGACGGGCTTTACGAGTTTGTTTATCCCGGAGCGGTGGGGCCGCGTTACAGCGAAAGCCGCGAGAGTTGGGTAAATCGATCGATCGGACAATTGATGTCGGCGCCGTCGGACTTTGAAGTTTCCGTTACCGTGAAGGCGGGCGTGCCGGTACAAAGCGTCAAATGCCCGTCGCACCGAATTATCGCGGCCCGCTCGGACGAACGGAACGTCTTCGTGGCGTTGGCTAACCCGCGCGATAAGGAAGGCAACCACGATTTTATTCTGCAATACGGGCTTCAAGGCGGGAAAGTGCAATCGGGGTTGATGTGTTACGACCACGGCGACGAGAAATTTTTCCTGCTGATGGCGCAACCCGCTCAAAAAACGTCGCTCAAAGAGATTCCGCCGCGCGAATACATTTTTATTGTCGATGTGTCGGGTTCCATGAGCGGCTTTCCGCTGGATGTGTCCAAAACCCTTTTGCGCAATCTGATCGCAACATTACGGCCGACCGATATTTTCAATGTCCTGCTGTTCGAATCGAATCGAGCCATGCTCTCCGACCGATCGCTGCCGGCAACGCCCGAAAATATCGCGAAAGCGGTCGCGGTGATCGACCAACATAACGGAGGCGGAGGAACGCGATTGTATCCGGCATTGCAAACGGCTTTCGATTTTCCGACCACGCCCGAATTCGCCCGCACATTCATCATCGCCACCGACGGATATGTAACCGTCGAAAACGAAGCGTTCCGATTGGTTCGCGAACGTCGCGACAAGGCCAATCTTTTTGCATTGGGAATCGGACAACGCGTCAATCGGCATTTGATAGAAGGATTGGCGTATGCCGGCGCGGGCGAAGCGTATTTCATCACCAACCGAACCGAAGCCGAAATTGTCGGAAAGAAACTGAGAGATGATATTGCGGCGCCCGTGTTATCGCATATCCGGGTCGATTGGGGCGGCTTTGACGTTTACGACGTGGAACCCGTTCCGGTACCCGATCTGTTCGC
The DNA here is from genome assembly GCA_031547815.1 of Bacteroidales bacterium. GTDB lineage: Bacteria > Bacteroidota > Bacteroidia > Bacteroidales > UBA4181 > JAIRLS01. The sequence continues at coordinate 1,987 of JAVBRP010000221.1, forward strand.
CGCCAAGCCGGTGATCATTTACGGCAAGTATCGCGGCACACCGAAAGGAACCGTCACACTGAAAGGACAATCGGCAACGGGCGATTTCGAACAAACCATCCGTGCCGATAAAGCGGAACAAACATCGAGCGAAGCGCTGCGTTACCTGTGGGCGCGCAACCGCGTCAAATATTTGAGCGACTATGTCGGTTATTTCGGCGACGACGTCAAAATGTTTTACCGAAACACAAAACCCGCGCACCAACAACAAATCATCGATATGGGTTTGAAATATAATTTGCTGACCAAATATACATCGTTTTTGGCGGTGGACGATCGAGCAAGAACCGCGCAACCGGCCGAAGAATTGTTTTTCGAAACCACTGTTTCTATCGATGCGGAGGAGCGCGAAGAAGAAGTATTCACTATTGTGGAAGATATGCCGCTTTTTCAAGGAGGCGTTGCGGAAGAAACTTTCCGAAAATGGGTTGCAGAGAATTTGAGATTTCCGAAAGAACATATCGATTCATGTATCAGTGGCAGAGTATTTGTGGAATTTACTGTCGACGCACAAGGCAATGTCGTCGACGTAAAAGTAGTTCGCAGTATTCATCCCGCATTGGATGCCGAAGCCGTGCGCGTCATTTCCTCTTCGCCCAAATGGACACCCGGAAAGCAACGCGGCAAACCGATAAGCGTGAAATATACTTTCCCGGTATCGTTTAAATTGGAAGCGGCGAAGGATTAATTGTTCAAAAATATCGAACCGACCGAAGCGTTAAGCGGCTGTTCAAAAAGTTGGAAACAGACGTCATAGCAGGCGAGAATGACGTGTATCTATCGGGCTTTCAAAACCCGATATGATTTTCCTGTCAGATTTTTGAAGCCTTACAGGTCAGTCCGGAAAAGCGACAATTAAAATGCACCCCGAAGTAAAATGTAAAATGTAAAAAAACATGGAAATTATAAAAGCCGGCGGCGTGATACGCGATGTGAAAATGAAAGGAAACGACGAAAAAGAAATCGGCGAAATACCGATAGCGCGGCCCGGACAAAGTATCTTGCGTACCGGTAAATCTCGGCGGTTGATCAATCCCGAATCAGGCGCGCCATTTTTCTGATTTGTTCTTCATCGACGGCCGGCAGATCGTATTCCGACATCGCTCCGGTTTGCATGAGCGAAACATCGGGATTTCGGTAGATCATCTTGCTCCGTTTTATCGCTTTCGCGGAAAGATGCAACGCTTGCACGCCCGCATCGACGAACATACGCGCATTGGCGGGATTCACCCCGCTTCCGGCCATGATGCCGATGCGGCCGTCGGCATGTTGCACCAGCTTGCGAATGGTTTCGACACCTTGCGCAGCCGTCCGTTTTCCTCCCGAAGTAAGAATTCGCCGGCATCCGCAGATCACTGCATCGTCCAACGCCCGAAACAGATCGACGGTCATATCGAAAGCGCGATGAAACGTCACTTGCATCGGTGCGGCATATTGCACCAGTTCGCGTGTTCGGATAATATTTACGTGCCCGTTCGGCTGCAACACGCCCAGCGCCACGCCGTCCGCGCCGCACGATTTCGCAAAATCGATGTCGCGGAACATCTGTTCGATTTCGATCTCGTTGTAACAGAAATCGCCGCCCCGCGGACGAATCATCACAAAAAGCTCTATTTTCAAATATTTCCGCACCAAACGAATCGCACCGGCGCTCGGCGTCAACCCGCCTTCGGCAAAGCCGGAACACAATTCCACGCGGTCGGCTCCCGTTCTTTGCGCGGCCGATGCCGCTTCCGCCGAGTATGCGCATATCTCCAGTTCGGGACGATTCATCTGTTTTGATAATAGATCATTACTAATAATTTTCATTTAGGAATGCGGTCAGAATAAAATTCCCGGTTTTCGGTATGATCAATTATGTCTTGTATCCTTAGTCATCTCCGCAAAGTTTTGATAGAAATACGATACGCTTTCGATGCCTTTGAAAAGGTTTTCCAACGGGAAATTTTCGTTCGGCGAATGAATGGCGTCGTCGGATAGCCCGAAACCCATCAGAATCGATTTGATGCCCAAGGTCTTTTCGAAAGCCGCGATGACGGGGATGCTTCCTCCGCTCCGCACGGGAATCGGCCGTTTGCCGAACGTCGTTTCCAATGCCATCGCCGCTGCCCGGTAAGCAGGCGAGTCGACAGGCGACACGTACGGACGCCCGCCGTGCAGGTTGGTTACTTTCACTGTCACGCAATCGGGCGCGATTGACCGAAAATGCTGCATAAACTGTTCGGCGATTTTATCCGGGTCTTGATGCGGAACAAGACGCATCGATATTTTCGCGTAAGCCCTCGACGGGATAACGGTTTTTGTTCCTTCGCCCGTGTAGCCGCCCCATATCCCGCATACGTCAAGCGTCGGACGGATGCCCGTGCGCTCGATGGTGGTGTAACCTTCCTCGCCATGTATTTGCCGGATGCCGATCGACCGCCTGTATGCGTCGATATCGAAAGGCGCCTTGTTGAGTTCGGCGCGGTCGGCGGCGCTCAATTCTTCCACATCGTCGTAGAATCCTTGAACGGTGATACGCCCTTTTTCGTCGTGCAACGAAGCGATCATTTTGGCCAGGATATTGATGGGGTTGGCCACCGCACCGCCGAAAATCCCCGAATGCAAATCGCGGTCGGGGCCGGTAACTTCCGCTTCGAGATAAGCGATGCCGCGCAGCCCGCATGTGACGGAAGGAATATCCGAAGTGATCATCATCGTGTCCGACACCAAAATAACGTCGGCCTGCAACATCTCTTTATTTTCGGCGCACCACACGGTCAAGGCAGCGGAACCGATTTCCTCTTCGCCTTCGAGCATGAACTTCACGTTGACAGGCAATTTATCGTTCCGCACCAAATATTCGAACGCTTTGGCGTGGATAAAACTTTGTCCTTTATCGTCATCGGCGCCGCGGGCATAAATTTTTCCGTCGCGGATCTCCGGTTCGAACGGTCGGCTTTTCCATAAATCGACGGGATCGACGGGCATCACGTCGTAATGTCCGTATACCAGCACCGTCGGCAGGCCGGCGCCGACCGTTTTTTCGCCGTACACCACGGGATTTCCGGTTGTCGGCATCACTTCGGCTTTGTCGGCTCCGGCTTCGAGAAGCAGGCGCTTCCAATATTCGGCCGCGGCGAACATATCGGGCTTATGTTTTTCTTCCGAACTGACGGAAGGAATACGGATCAATCCGAACAATTCGTCCAAAAATCGCTGCTTATTTTCTTCAATATACTGTTTAACAGATGTCATGATCGAAATATTTAAGTGTTATGCGGTAAATGTACAAAAAATATATTTACGGTAAACTTGAAAAATAACCGAGTTTACGAACTTGCCGAAGATAAGGTAGCAGTATAAGCACAAAACCGGCGGGGAATGTCTTCCTCGCCGGTTTTATGATCTTCTTGCCGGAAATCCGGTTTATTTATTTTTGATTTCTTCCGCTTTCTTTTTTGCGGCGTCGAGAGCAGCTTGGGCTTGCTTTTCGCCCTCCTGTTCTAACTTCACCGCACTGTTTTCGCCTTCCTTGCGAAGTTTATCGGCGCCCGCTTTGGCCAAACGTTTTTCGATGACCGATTTCGATCCCGCTTCTTTCTCTATCTTATCGGCATTGGCATTGGCTTCGCTGCGAATTTTGTCCGCTGCTTGTTTGGCGGTGTTGCGGATGTTTTCCGCCTGTTTTTCGGCTTCCGCCAGAAGGTTGTCCACTTGTTTGCCGACTTCTTCCTTCGCTTGCGCCTTCACTTCTTCCACTTTTTGCGTGACAACTTCCGTAACCTGCTCTTTCACCGCTTCGGTAATGTTGCCCGCCATGTCGGAGAGGTTGAGCTTCACTTCGGGTTTGGCAGCAGTGCCGCCGATATGCCCCGCCAATTTGAATTCTTTGACATTGGCGCCTCCGGGTATTTTGCTCAACAGGCCGGCAGCGCCCGACCCGACCGCCGATACGGGAACCGTCGCTTTCACATCGTAATTAAGCGTCATATCCAACCCTTGGTCGCCCGAAAGGTCGAGTTTGGATTGCGCCACATTGAATTGCAGCGGATCGATCATCAGCCGTCCGTCTTTGATCTCGTATTTGATATTCAGGTTGTCGGGCGATATGGTGCGCCATTTTTCGTTTTTCAGAAGATCGGCGACGGTGCCGAACAGTTTCGAATTGCGGATTTCGATGTTTTGCGTGCGCAATTGCCCTTTGGATAAAACGGTGTTCAGCACGGGATTCAGGTGCTCGTCCAACACGCTGCTCAGAGTGAGCGCTGCCGACACTTTGCCGACGTAATTCTGCGGTTCGGGGAATATTTTTTCGAGCATGGAAAACGACGATAAGGTCGAAGTGATGTCGAACTGCATGATGTCCATGCCGAAATCGATCGAAGGTACTTTAATATCCTGCGTGTTGTACTCGCCGTTGAGCACCATGCTGCCGCCCAACAAGTTCATGCCGAGGTTGTGCATCCGCACCTTGCCGTCTTTCACGAACAACATGCCGATGGTGTTGGTGATCGACAGTTTGTCGAAGAGGATATTTCCGATTTTGGCATTCACCGTGAAATCGATGTTTTTGGGCACTTCTATCACCGACAACGGCACAGTATCCGCCGGAGCGGCTTCGGCAGTTTGCGAGTCGGTCATGAATTCGTTCAAATCGATGGTGTTCGATTTCAGATCGAGCTTCCCGCGAACGGTTTCGTTCTTGAATACGTAAGGTATGAAGTTCTCCAGACTTCCGTTCATGGCAATGTCGGTGCGCCCGATAACGGCGTCGAAATTCACCAGATCGACTTTTTGGGGTGTGAAGTTAAGTTGCGTGCTTGCAATTTTCACACCTTGCGGAAGGTCGGGGCTTACGAAATCGAAACCGGTCAGTTTCAACATCCCGTCGGCTTGAAAATCTTCGTATTTCTCTTTTTCGAGCGTCGACATGCGTCCCGCCAGGGTAAGATTGCAATCGAGCACGCCGTTCAATGTCGTGCTGTCTAACGGAACAATGTCCGCAACGGAATTGAAATCGATCTTTCCGACAAATTTCGCGGCAATCTGCATGTCGCTGTCGGGCGTTTTCACGTGCAACTCCATATCGAAAGGATTTTGCGCCATTTCGAAATGAAACTTGTTAACATCGAGCGTCGTCCGGTCGAATACCACCCCGTCGTAGAACACTTTGACGGCAGCGCTGAGATTGTCGATCGACTTGGGCAGATCGGGATATTTGAACCCGGCGTTGTCCACGGTCAAACTCAGATCGACGTTCGGCATTTGCTTTTCGTTATACGTTCCTTTTGCGCTGCCGCTCAAAGCCAAGCTTCCGGACGCTTTCACCCGGTCGAAATCTTTCATGTAAATGGCCGGAACGAGCGACAACAGGCTTTTGAAATCGGTTTTGTCGGTCGCAAAAGTGATGTCGACATCGATATCGTCCGCAGGCATGGCCACCGAACCCGCAAATTTCAAAGCAATATCGTTCAAAGTAAAGACATTGTCGTTGAAGGTAAATTTCATGTTCTTCAAATCGGCGCCCATTTCGGAAACAAAGCCGACGCGCGCTTTTTTCAACATACGGATGCCGTCCATCCAAAAATCGACCGATGCAATGCCGAGATTCATGCTCAGGTCGGTATAATCCATCGCCATGTTGCCGCGCAGCACAAAATCGAGGTCTTTCACCACGGCGGTCATTTTGCCCTGCTCGTCGCGATAAGTGATGTTCGCATCGCGTATTTCGAACTTTTTGAGCGCCACTTTAATGTCGGTGCTCGACGTATCGGCGGGCGTTTCCGGTTCGGGCGTGTCGCTCGGTTTCATGATGTCCCAGTTGACGTTTCCGTTTTCCAGAACGTGCGCGTACATCTTGGCTTGATCCAACAGCACCGATTTTACTTGAATGTTATCCATCTTGATCACGCTCATGATGTCGACCGTTACGCTGAGTTTTTTGAACGCAACCAGCGTATCGGCTTCAAATTCGCCGGTTCCGATCACCGTAAGGTCTTCCAAAGCCACGTATGCATTGGGAAAATTGCGGATAAAGGATAATTTGAGGTCCGAAAAATCGACCCGGGCGGTGAGCATCTTGTTCAATTCCGTTTTGGCGATCTCGATGATCTTGCCTTTGAAAAGGAACGGTGTTACCAGCAGTATCAAAAAGATAACCGCGATAACGATCAGGAATATTTTAAGGAATTTCTTCATGAAGGTATGATTTTAAGTTTTTGAGAATTCGGGAATCTCACTTCAAGTTCCCGACGATTTTATCCGGATAATAACGAAATTTTTAAACATTATTTTTATTGTCGATATTTGTTTTCCCGCCAAGGTATTGTCCGAGAACGGAGCATCCGATGAAAAACGGAATAAACGCGATGTCGACATGCAACAACAAACGCAGGATGACGACCAACGGCACGGGCGCATGCACCAATGCGAACCACGGAACGGAAAACCGCCGTTGTCGACTGCGCCACCGTCCGAACGGAAAGTTGACCGCCAAACAAAATATAGCCACGAGGGCTGCAATCCACGCCGAATGCATCTTTCGTAAAAATTCATGCAAAAGTAATCATTTTCGCGTCGATTGTTCGATAAAAAACCGTACATTTTTGTTATAACAATTGTATACGTGAAAAGGTTGTTTTTTGTTTCGGTGATTTGTTGATTTTTGCGACAAGCGATGCCGAAATCCGTTTTTCGGTACGGATAATTTTTGTGCACGATTCGGTTTTTTTCTAACTTTGTCCTTTTAAAAATAAAACCCAAATGGAATTAAACACCCTTTCCGCCATTTCGCCGGTCGACGGTCGCTACCGAAGCAAAACGGTTCCCTTGGCCGAGTATTATTCGGAATATGCATTGATTCGGTATCGTATCAAAATAGAAGTGGAATATTTTATCGCTTTGTGCGAGCTTCCTCTGCCGCAATTGCAGTCGTTCGACAAATCGAAATACGGCGAACTCCGCAATATTTACGGGAACTACGGCATGCAGGATGCCGAAAGGGTGAAAGCCATTGAAGAAGAAACCAACCACGACGTGAAAGCCGTGGAATATTTCTTGAAGGAAAAATTTGCTCACATAGGAATTTCGGAAGCCGGCGAGTTCATTCATTTCGGGTTGACGTCGCAGGACATCAACAACACAGCCATTCCGTTGTCCAACAAAGAAGCGATAGAGCAAATATATACACCTTATTATGAAGATCTTATCTTGCGACTTCGCAATTTTTCCGAAGCGTGGGCTACCGTTCCGATGTTGGCGCGCACACACGGACAGCCGGCGTCGCCTACCCGATTGGGCAAGGAAGTGCGGGTTTTTCTCGAACGTTTGGAGGCGCAGTATAAACAACTCAAAGCTGTTCCTTTTTCGGCCAAATTCGGCGGCGCAACGGGGAATTTCAACGCGCACCATGTAGCATATCCCGATATCGATTGGAGAACTTTCGCCAATAATTTTGTCGATAAGGTCTTGGGCTTGCAACGCAGTCAAACAACCACGCAAATAGAGCATTACGACAATTTTGCCGCTCAGTGCGACTCGTTGAAACGCATCAACAGCATCCTGATCGATATGTGTCGCGACATCTGGACTTATGTTTCTCAGGAATATTTCAAGCAAAAAATCATCAAAGCGGAAGTCGGATCATCGGCCATGCCGCATAAAGTGAATCCCATCGATTTCGAAAATGCCGAAGGAAACCTCGGCCTTGCCAACTCATTGTTCGAGCATTTAGCCGCCAAGTTGCCGGTTTCGCGCCTGCAACGCGATCTTACCGACTCCACCGTGTTGCGCAATATCGGAGTGCCGATGTCGCATACCATCATCGCTTTACATTCGATCATCAAGGGGCTGGACAAGCTGATCGTCAACTACGCCGCTTTGGATGCCGACCTGATCCGTAACTGGATCGTGGTGAGCGAAGGCATTCAAACCGTGCTGCGCCGCGAAGGTTATCCCAAACCGTACGAAGCGCTCAAAGCGTTGACGCGCACCGAAGGCGAGAATGTCGACAAGCAAAAACTCAACGATTTTATCGATCGTTTGGATGTGTCGCCCGAAGTGAAAGAGGAATTGAAGCAAATCACGCCGTTCAATTATACGGGAATTTAAAGGAGAATTTTTGAGGCTCTTATCGGAATGCCCCCGAATGACAACGAGACAACGATATTTCAATACCACAGGCCCGTGTAATCCGCAAATGCATTACATGTTGGATGCCGAAGAACGCATTGTCGGCGCTCAACTGCATCGTTATATTCGCGATCAACTCTATTGGGTACTTCATGCGCCGCGTCAAACAGGCAAAACCACATTTCTGCAAAGTTGGATGCTCGAAATCAATTCGGGTGACGAAGCCGTTGCATGCTACGTCAGTGTAGAGCGTTGTCAAGGAATTGCCGAAGCCGACAGAACAATGCCTGCTATTTGCGACGCCATCATCGAATATGCCTCCGATTTCGGAATACCGCAACCCCAAGTAAAAGAAGACACAAGTCCTTTGAGCATGTTTTCTTCGATATTGAAAAATTGGGCCGAGCTTGTCGCTCCCAAGCCATTGGTGGTATTGTTCGACGAAGTGGATGTGCTGGAAGGAGAAACATTGACCAGTTTTCTACGACAGCTGCGCGGAGGATTTGCATCGCGCGGTGTCGGGAATTTTCCCGTTTCGGTTGCCTTGGTGGGCATGCGCGATTTGAAAGATTATGTTACGGCTGCTAAAGGCGGCATTCCGCCCAACCCCGGATCGCCGTTCAATATTAAGGCCGACTCGGCTACTTTATCCAATTTCAGTAAAGATGATGTCGCCAAGCTTTTTGCACAACAAACCGAAGAAACCGGCCGGCAAATCACGCAAGAAGCATTGGATTATGCATACGAACAATCGAAAGGCCAACCGTGGATCGTCAATTCGCTTTTCATGCGGGCAACGATGCGTATCCTTTCCGAAGAAAGCGCCGAAACGGTAACGTTCGACCATATTCTTCAAGCGCGCGAACAGATGATCATGGCGCGCGAAACGCATTTGGATGCGTTGGGCGAACGATTGAAAGACCCGAGAATCAAAAACGTGATTCAAACCATATTGACCGGAGAACCCGACCCGACAATGGCCGAAGGCGACGCTTTTCGTCTGTGCCTCGATTTGGGTTTGGTAAGCATCGAAAACGGCACTCCGGGAATCGCGAATCCGATTTATCGCGAAACGTTGGCGCGTTACCTGACATACAGCATGCAATTGGCCATTCCGGCACCCAACTGGCAGTGGCAAAAACCCGACGGAACGTTGGATATGGACGGCCTGTTATTCGAATTTCAAAAATTCTGGCGCCGTAATTCCGAGTTATGGGAACAAAAATCGGACTATACCGAAGCTTTTCCGCACCTGTTGTTGATGGCTTTTTTGCAAAGAGTGGTCAACGGCGGAGGATACATTGAACGCGAATATGCCGCAGGCCGCGGTCGAATGGATTTGGCCGTGAAATATAACGGAACATGGAACATCATCGAAATTAAATTGGTGCACGACTACGACAGCTACGAAACGGTGGAAGAAGAAGGCATCGAACAGATAAAAAGATACCGCGATAAAATCGATTTGTCGGCAGCTTGCTATCTGGTCATTTTTGATCGTCGCCCCGAAACTCGCCGAAAATCTTGGGATGAGCGATTAACCCGGAAAATGACGGAAGACGTAAATATTATCGGTTGCTGATGTTCGGCGGCGCAAGATTCGATCAATCGACATGACTTCATTAAAAATCATCCTATCGACATTCGTTTTGATTCTTTGTCAATTTTCCGGCTACGGTCAATTAAAGTTCGATGCATATTTCGAGCCTAAAACCTTGCGTTTCGACTTCTATTTGGCAGGCAACGCGCAACAACAGGCGGTGTATGTCGATTGCTTCCGCGAAGAGCCGCAATGGTCGGGCCCGCTGACGCATCTTACCGACAATCCCGATTACGGCGAATATCGTTACGAAGTGTATGACGAAGCATCGAACACGTTGATCTATCGCAAAGGCTTTTGTTCGCTCTTTCAGGAATGGCGCACCACCGACGAGGCAAAAACCGTCAACCGATCGTACGGCCAAGTAATCGTCATGCCCTATCCGAAAAAGAACAT
>JAVBRP010000229.1:0-7296 GCA_031547815.1 Bacteroidales bacterium
GTATACAATTTTTCGAAGCGGCTCAATAATTCATGGTCGCTTATCGGGAATGTTTTATCGGAGACGGTTTCTCTCGATTGAATGAGCTTTTCCAGCTTCATCATGCCCACTTCTTTTTTATATTGATCTGTACTCATTTTATGATTTTTGATTTTTGACGGATGATTTTTGATTGTTTGTTATACTTCACGCAGCTTTTTACTCTTTGCGCTCACGTCAGGACGAGGTTGCACCTCGTCTTTCATATCCCTGCAGGCTCAGCCTGCCATCATAAATTCGACCAAGGTAAAACCTCAGCCGAACATCGTTTTGCACAAAAAACCGGTTACACTCCTGAACATGAAAGAAACCCTCCGTCGACGGAAACGACGATGCCCGTGACGAAGCCCGACGCTTCTTCGTTGATGAGCCAATTCATGCAGCCGATCAGTTCGGGAGCTTCGCCGAAACGTTTCATCGGGGTTTGCCGAATGATGCTCGCGCCGCGTTCGGAAAATCCGCCGTCGGGGGTCAGCAAAAGCTTGCGGCTGCGGTCGTTCAGGAAGAATCCGGGGGCGATGGCATTTACCCGTATACCGGCAGGCGCCAAGTAAGCGGCTAACCATTGCGTGAAATTGGCGATGCCCGCTTTTGCCATTCCGTAAGCGGCAACACGCGACAACGGCCGATAACTGTTCATGGAGGCAACGTTGATGATACATCCTCCGCCGATACGGGCCATTTCGGCGCCGAATACGCGGCAAGGAATGACGGTGCCCATGGTGTTGGCTTCTATCACGTTTTTGAAAATGCCGAGGTCGAGATTGAAGAACCCACGCATTCCTTGCGGCGGATCATTCAGTTCGCGTTCGTCAAATTCGTTAACGGTGGTAACGGCGTCGGTTTGGTTGCCTCCCGCCCCGTTGATCAGGATCGCGGGGACGCCCCATTCCTTCAAAATGATGTCGCGCGCGTTTTCGACGGCTTTCGTGTCGGATACGTCGGCGCTGATCGATAAAGCGGCGCCTCCTTTCGCTTCGATTTCTTTTTCTGTTTTTTGAAGTTTGGCAAGGTCGCGTCCGATCAAGACCGTTTTGAGTCCCTGCGCCGCCAACACTCGGGCCATTTCCGAACAAAGCGTTCCGCCGGCGCCCGTAACTACCGCAATTTTTGTTTTTTGATGATTCATATTTCAGGTTTTTTATTTTATCCTGTACTTATCCTGTACCTATCTTAAGTACCCGGTATCAATCAATTTATGTTATTTTTCCCGCCAAGACCTCTCCCCCCCGCCCCTCTCCACAAGGAGAGGGGTGCCCTTGCACGGTGCGCAATTCCGGCGGAAAGCGCGTCTCCCTCTCTCTTGTGGAGAGAGGGTCGGGGAGAGAGGTCTTGACCAAATAGAATAAGATAATTTTTAATATGTACTTATGCCGGGTTATTCGTATACGAATTATTTTGTGTATGTTTTATGTCGAAATAAAGAGCAAAACACATTCATTTCATTCTTTTATCGCTCCAATGTCGTTCCAACGTCGCTCCAATCTTCTTCCAATATCGACCGATAGAGCTGTCGTTGATCGATTGCAGCGTAAGACCTGACAGGTTTCGGGAACCGATCAGGTCTCTTTTAATACACTCCCGAAATCATTCTTTCTGCATTGCGGTACGAAATATCCTTCACCATTTGTTCCAGCAACGGCCGATCGTCGGGAACAAGTCCTTTTTCCGCCCAAGCGCCGATCATGTTGCACAATATTCTTCGGAAATAATCGTGACGCGAAAACGACAGCACGCTTCGCGAATCGGTGGTCATGCCGACGAAACAGCTCAGCAGGCCGTATCCCGAAAGGGCCGTGAGTTGTTGGCGTATCCCGTCCAAAAAGTCGTTGTACCACCATGCAGGGCCGAATTGTATTTTTCCCGCTTTGTTGTCTTGAGCAAACGAGCCTGTCAATGTTGCCAATACGGCATTGTCGGCGGGGTTCAGCGTGTAAAGGATCATGTCGGGCAACCCGTTCCGCTGTTCCAATGCGTCCAAAAAACGACACAAACTTGCGACGTCGCAAGCCGAGCCGATGCAGGCATATCCTCCCGCCGAACCCGCGACGGCACGCAATCGGCTGCTTGTATATCGTTGCGCCCCGATGTGCAGTTGGAGCGTCCAGCCGCGTTCGGCATATTCCGTGCCGAGGAAAACCAGTATATGCGATTGCAAAGCCTGCAGTTCGTCCGGTGATAAAGGTTTTCCGCTTTTGTGCTTCTCGAAAATCCGATCGGCCTCTTTTTCGGTCGGGAGCGCGAACGTAAAGCCCGCATCCAACGAATGATCGGCCAAGCGGCATCCCGCTTCTTTGAAAATATCCAACCGACAGGCAATGGCGTCTAAATAATCGACCAATCCGTTTATGTGGCCGTAATGTTCGGATAATTTTTCGCGCCAAGCGGGATACGACGGCGCATCGAAAGCGATGACGGAATCGCCCCGCAACGAAGGCAACACCTTTAGTCCGTCATCGTGCCGTGATGCTTTTACGTGTTGCGACAAGTCATCCGTGAGATCGTCCGACGTGCATACGGTTTCGGTTTTCCACAATTTCAGAATATCGCGGATGCTCAACGATCGTTCGGTAAGCTGCTCGTTGCATCGGTTCCAAATACTTCCGGCATTGGATTCGTTCAATACCTCGTCGATACCGAAAACATATTTCAATTCGGCGCACGACCAATGAAATAAAGGATTTCCGAGCGTTTTGGGTAAGGTTTTCGCCCATTGCAGAAATTTTTCTTTCGGTGCAGCCTTGCCCGAAACATAATGTTCGGGGATTCCGTTGATGCGCATGGCGCGGTGCTTGTACGGATCGGAAACCACCCAAAGGTCGGCGATCGTTTCGTAACGTTTGTTGTCGGCCAGCGACACGGGGTCCAAGTGGTTATGATAATCTGTGATCGGAAGGCCCGAAGCCGCATTCCGATACAGTTCTTCCGCAATGCGGTTATCCAAAAGAAAGTCGGGATCCAAAAACTTTTTCATATCGATAGTCTTTTTACATTACTTTTTCTTCCTGAAATAGAGCCACATTCCGCAGGCGCACAGCAGGCAGAAACATCCCGCAAAGAAGCTGAGCTTGCCGCTGTACAGGTGCAGCGAGGGAATGCTCATGCCGATGAACAAACCGCCCGCAATCACGATGGACAGTGAAAAAAGTGCGATCAACGCCCGTTTGTATTCGCCGGTAATGACGGGTTTGTTTTCTTCCCGGATGGGTGTTTGCAGTCGCTTGAAGAATTGCTCCGCTGCGGGATTTTCTTTTTCCTTTTTCCGTGGGAGCAGATAGGCGGGAACGAAATAACAAACGATACAGACGGCGATTTCCGATAAGGTTGCCCATTCCCAAGAGATGCTCGGCAAAGCATTGAAAACGATCCCGACAAGGATGCCGATAACGATGGTGGAATAGGCGGCCCAAACGTTCGGTCTTTTGCAAACGATGCCGAATATGAACGGGATGCCCAGCGGAATGGCGACAATGCCCGTGAACAGTTTATTTGCTTCGAAGGCTCCGCCGAAAAACTCCACGTAAATGGCGCCGAGGATCATGACGGCTCCGATGGCGGTCGTAGCGAAACGGGCAACCCAAAGCAGTTTTTTTTCGCTTGCCGCGGGATTGATCAATCGTTTGTATACGTCGGTGGTGAGCACGGCCGACATGATGTTGTATTCGGCATTGAGCGACGACATGGTGGCGGCAAACATCGACGAGAACAGGATTCCCATGATGCCCGCGGGGAGCAGAAGCTTGGATACGGCAACGTAAGCCATTTCGGGATCGGGAAGCCCGGGAGTGAGCAGTTGCGCGGTAACGGCGGGGAGAATGAAAAGCGGCGTGAAGACGAGAAACATGATGCCTGTCCAGACACCGACATTTCGTGCCGCTTTTTCGTCTCTCACACAATAAAATTTCTGAATGAATGTCCAGTTTTCGTTGTATTTGATCAGAATCATTACGTAATAGGCAAACAGCCATATAAAGCTGCCTTTGGGGCCGTTGAACCAAGTCATGTGTTCGGGGAGCTTTTCGCTCAAGGCGCTCAATCCGCCGACGGCATCCAGCGACAGCGGAACCAGTATGAACGTTGCCAGCAGAAGAATGAAGAACTGCACGGTGCTCATCACCACCACCGACCAAACTCCGCCGATGATGTTGAAAACGGTGACGATGATTCCCGAAAGCACGATGGACCAACCCAATGAAAGCGGCGTTACCACGGTGATGAATACCCCGATGGCATACAGGCGGATCATGTTGTCGAGAAACCGCATCACCATGCCGATCCATGTAAATAACTGACGGACGGACAGGTTGTAGCGTTCTTCGAGAAATTCCATCGGCGAGGTGTGCCCTGTTCGGCGCCAACGCCCGGCCAGCAACAGACCGCCGAGGATACACGCGGGAACCGTCGCCCAAAACACGGTAATGGAGATCAATCCGTGCTCGTAGGCAATGCCCGCATAAGCCACAAATACGAAGGTGCTGAACAGCCCCATGAAGTTGCTCACGGTCGACATCACCCACGGGATGGCGCTGCCGCCTTTGAAATAAGCCCCGATGTCCTTTACGAACACGCCGACATAAACGCCGATAACGGCCATCAGTGCGATGTATATTCCTATTGCCGCATAATCAAGACCTTCGAGTCGGGATATCATGGTTTTTGTGTTTTTTGGATGGTTTTTACGAATTTATTTTAGACTCGATTTTGCCGTCTCCAGCACTTTTCGGGTCAGTTCCGCTTTGGCGGGAATGTTCATCTTCTTGTCGCCGCGGTACCATTCTTTCCATTTGCCGTAGCAGTACCGATCGATCAAAGCATCGATTTCGGGGAAAACTCCGAGCGCTTTTTCCAATCGTGCGATACAGGCTTCCCTGTTGCCTGCGTTCGCGGCTTCGTCGGCCAACAGTACGTTTTCCAACCACGTGCAAAGTTGAATCATCAATGCATTGGGATATATCAAATTGTCGTATAATAACTGCGATTGGGCGGTCGGTATCTGTTTCATCAGCGGTTTGACCGAAATATCCGTCAATTCGAACCCTAATTTTTGAGGATACAGCAATTGCAACATTTTCTTATTCCCGACGCTTTGAGGATGCATGGACGAAAGACTCTGCGAGAATGCGTCGCGCGATGCCGACGAGGAACTTGCCGTCTTCTTTTCGGCGTATTTTTCGGGATTCTTTATTTTGTCCTCCAAAGTGCGCAACACGCCCGCTCCTTTTGCAAAAATCTGCCCGTCCATGAACAGCGGCACTTCCCGTTCGGGATGAATCGCATACGACGCGAAATATGTATTGTAGGCGTCGATGATTGCATCGTGATGATACGAAAACCTGCTTTCCACCCATTTTTTGAGAAATGCATCGGAACGGAATCCGTCTATATCCCAAAGCATTTGCGATGTCGCCTCTATTCCTGCAACAAACTCGCGCACATTCGAAACATTGAAAATAGCATAATGATCGGCTTGGTGTTTGTGTGCGTCCCGAAGTAAATCCAATGTCTTTTGCGGCGGCACCACCTGTGCTAAATGCGGCCCCGAACCCCACAATGCATGGTGATAATACACGCCGTAAGTGTTTTGCGGTCGCCGCTTGGTCGAATAAAAATCGGCCTGCCACTTCCAGCCCGGGGAATTGTCGGCAAACACCACCGTGATGTTTTCGGGAATAGTCAGAAAGCCTTTGTCGTTCAGAAACGAACCTTCAGCCCAAAGCGTTGTCGTGATGAGCGGCTCTTTCCGCTTGTCGTATTTTCGGATCAACTGCATTTGCGCAGCCATGGCGTCGGAAATGATTTTCCCGCGATCGGCGTCGGATTGCGGAATACTTTCGTCGGCTTGCCACATGGGACGGTCGGCAATGCCTCTCAGCCCGATTTGCCAGATAACGTTGGGATATTGCGCCCACTTGCGGGCGTACGTTTCCCATACCTCCATCAATTGCGCTTTGCTGCTGTAGTACGAGAATTTATAATCCTTTCCTTTGGCTTTCCAATAGTTGAAAAACGAAAAAGCGCTTACCCCTAAAGGCTCAACGTGGTGCTGCGATACGAAAACGCCCCGTTTGACGGATTCTTCCACCAAGCGCGCTTCGGCGGGATTCAATATATCGATGAAACTGGCAGGGATGATCAGGTTGTAACCCGAACGCACCAACGCTTCCACTACGTGTTGTATCACATTCGACGTAACCACTTGACTGTAGTACGGATAATTGATATTGCGCGTTCCGCCGCCGTTTTCCCACTCGGTCAGCAAATCCTCGTCGTTGATAAACCATCCGCGAAAGCGAAACGACGGTTCGTCCGCAGTCAGCGCAATCTTATCCCAACGCAATGTCTCGCGGCGTTTCGGTTCGTTTCCCGACCAAAAATACATCGGGTCTACTTCAAGAAAATCCTTGATAAATCGATACAAGCCGAACATGGTTCCCCGTTCGTCGCTGCCGACAATCATCAAAATGTTGTTCTCGCCGTTTCGGATACTTTGCAGACAATAACTTTCGTGTTTGCCCTTCAACTTGCCGCCGTCAAAACCGATCTTGCCCGAAAGGCTTTTGTTCTTGGCGTTGCCTTCGGTGCCGACAACCACAACGTTTTTGGCCTTGTCGGGAAAAGAAAAAACCACCTGCAATTCGCGACCGCTTATTTTTTTGACATCATTCACCAAATCCTTGACGGCCAAATGCAGATAATCGGGCTCGTTTTTGGCGATGTAGATTTGCGCCTCGGTTTGCCGCGACACCAAAGTAAATTCTTGTGCAAAGGTCGACTCGCTTACGGCGATGTACCACACAAAAAGACAAAGAAATACGATGTTTTTCATGGTGTGTTGAGTGGTTATTAACGAGGTATCAGCGATGCATCGGCAATGAGCGCGGGGCTGTCGTATACGGGAATCATAAATTTATATGTTGTTCCTTCCTTGATGTATTTCGACGCAGGTATTTCGTAAATCCGTCCCGACAACAAATCTACCCACACGGGATTTTTGAAATTGCCGTTTTCCACGGTAACGGTTATATCCTTCGTCACGAACAGGTTGTTCGGAATTGCCGAATCGAACCACAATGCAACCAATTGTTGTTGTGTTTTTTTGTTTCGGAATCCGAAAACCGACACCGATTCGGATGCATTGGTTGTATACTTAAATCCGGGAGTGCATTCCAGCGTATTGTCGAAAACGGAAGCAAAATGTTGCATCGAATAGTATGCTTTTTTGCGGCGGATGGCGATTTTGGTTTCGTCGGATTGAAG
>JAVBRP010000369.1:0-3775 GCA_031547815.1 Bacteroidales bacterium
CAAAAATATAACTTGCCGTCGGTGAAGGTCGTTCGGAACGATATGCCGCCCTCGGAAGTGTATTTGACTGCATTGGAAAGTATGTTGATGATGATTTGTTTGATTTTTAAGGCATCCGAACATATCTCCACAGTTTTGTCGCCGGGGAAATTGCCATCGAACGAAAGATTTTTTTGCAGGGCGAGCGGCGCAAACATTTCCCGGGTTTCCGAACACAATTCCCAAAGGTTGAAACGGCATTCGTACACGGCCAGGGTGCCTTGTTCGAGGCTCGAAAATTCGAGCAGGTTTTCCAGCAGCGCCAAAATGTGCTTGCCCGAATTTTGCATCGACGATAGTTGCTTTTGCGGAATGCCGGCGCCGGGTTGTTGCAGTTCGAGATAGCCGAGTATCGAAGAAAGCGGAGTTTTTATGTCGTGCGATACCGACAGCAGCAATCGATGACGGCCTTCCATGATCGTTTTTATGCGGGCGTTCGCTTGTTCCAACGCTTTGCGGGCTGCCTGGCCTTTGTTGACATCGTTGATGATCAGAATGACGAAGATCAATATCAGCACCAAAGATATTCCGCCTCCGAGCATCGCAAAAACATAGCTTTTGCGAATGAGCTGTTCGCTTTTGCGGATTTCGTTCAATGTCAAATTGATTGTACGGCGCGAAAGCTCGTTGAGAAGCGTCGAAAGTTGCGCCGATATTTCCTGATCGGTGACGATCAACCCGGCGACTTGTTTTTCGATTGCCGCGATTCGCGCAGAATATCCGCTGCTTACTTTTTCCGCAATATCGTTCATCTTCGATACGATGTCCGGGTTTTTTGCCGGCAGCAGCTTCACCGTGTCGATTTGTCGCGTGCTGACGGTGGCAACGGTATCGATCGCTTTTCCGGGCGAAAAAACGTCGGAAACTCTTCTCCAGAATCCCTTTTTTACGGTGTTGATGGCTGTATCTTTAACCGTTGTGGTGGTGGTTACCTGCAACGATTCGGCAAGTTCGTTGTGATCCGGTTCTTCCGATCCTATCGAATCGATCGGCTTTTGGTCTGCGAATAATTGATTGAGCGAGGAAACGATGGTTCCTTTCTTTTTGAGCAGGACGCCAATTTCCTGCAACAGACTGTCCCGGGCGGGTTGTTCGGCAGTTATTTCGAGCGAATCGACCAATTGTTCTACTTGGGCAATTTTTTGATGAAACGCGCTCAACTGCGCGGTATTTTTCGTGGTGACGTACAGATTGGCGTCGGATTGGGCTTGGTTTACCGAATGCACGAATTCGTTTGTGAGCGTAAGCGTGTTGCGGTATTGTTCGATGTGTTCTCGCTGTTCGGCAATATTTCGCCGCAAGTCGTAGGCATAGAAGATCATTCCGCAACAAACTGCGGCAATGACCATATATATGAGTATCGCTTTCAAGCGGATGCCGGGTTCAATGCTCTTCTTCATCGGACAACATGTTTATCTTCACAAAACTACAAAATATTACGTTATGAATGTTTTTACGCCGGCTTCATTTTTCCACATCTAACCGGGTATTTTTTCCGCGATTCCACATATCGGGTTCGGATCGGTTTCGCTTTTCGCGACCTCAAAACATTATTGCATCGCTGTTTAACCGTGAAAATGCCATCGGCGATTTTCGGCGGCATGTATCTTGCTTTTTGGAAAATGATACCGGAAATAAATATTATATTCTTATCCATCAAATCATTCATATCATGAAAGCAATAGTTTTATCGGTTGCCGTGTTCTTGGGCGCTGCGGCTTACGCAAACGCATCCTTTTCGAATGCCGGCAATACCGAACGGGCCGCAGTTGCCGTTCAACAATGCAGCGGGTACGCGGAAGTCAAATTCGCCGATTTGAGCGAAACAGTCCGCGAAGCCGTCAAGAATTACGGGCCGGAATATGCCGTCAAAAACCTCGCGTACAACAGCGACAGGAAACTGACACGCGTGACGTTCGTTTCGAAAAACGATCAAAGCGAGAAAGTTGTTATTCTTAACGAAGAAGGAAAAGAAGTCAAATAGCAAGCAAAATAATAATTGAAAACCTGAAATAATTGTAAATCGGCCCGAAGGACGCTTCGGGCCGACTTATTTTTTGCCTCGCACCCAACGCTATTTGTTCCGGTTCAGCAATCGCAAAGCGTACTTTTCCAATATTTCTTTGCGCGATGCGTCGGGCAATTGCACTTTTTGCAATTCGGCGGCCGCTTGGCGGAAGTACTCGTCCGCAGCGGTGCGGGCAATATCGCCGACACCCAACCGATCGTATTCGGCTTTGACGCGGCCGATCTTTTCGCTGTCGGGCAGTTGACGGTCGTTCAATAACGTTTGCAATCGGTCGCGCGTGTTGTTGTCGGCTCTCGCAAAGGCCGTCAGCAACAAATATGTTTTCTTTCCGCAAAGGATATCGCCGCCGACGGCTTTCCCGAACACGTCGGGGTCGGCGTACACGTCGAGGAAATCGTCCTGTATTTGAAAGGTCAGCCCCACCGATATGCCGAACCGATACAACGCTTCCGCGTTCCGGTCGTCGGCGCCTCCGCATATCGCTCCGATCTTCAGACATGCAGCCAAAAGCACCGCCGTTTTCAGCCGGATCATGTGCAGATATTCGTCGATCGTCACGTCCGGACGTTGCTCGAAATCCATGTCGTATTGTTGGCCTTCGCAGACTTCCAACGCCGTTTGCGTGAAGACTTCCAAAAGGCGGGGCAAAACGTCCGGCGGCGCTTGGCACATATATCGATATGCCAGAATCATCATCGCATCGCCCGACAGTATCGCCGCGTTCTCCGACCAGCGTTTGTGCACGGTGGGCCTGTTGCGCCGCACATCGGCATTGTCCATCACATCGTCGTGCAGCAGGGTGAAGTTATGAAACACTTCCAACGCCGCGGCAGGCATCAGCGCCGGAGCGATGTCGTTGCCGAACAGGTTGCAGGCCATCAGCGTCAGCACGGGACGAACGCGCTTGCCGCCCGCTTCCATCACATAATCGATAGGCCGGTACAGATTTTCGGGTTGTTGTCCGCTTGTCGCCAAGCGTTTCAATTGTTCTTCGATGAAGGAGCCGCATTGCTCCGGGCTGTATATCATGAGTGACAATATATTTTGTGTTTATCGAGGAAACAAAAATAGGGTTTCTTTTCGAGAACCCTATCGCTTTTTGCAATTTATGCCTTGCTTGCGCGAAAAAAGGCAAGAGGTAAGAGATAAGAGGTAAGAGGTGAAAATCCGCGTTTATCCGCTCAATCAGCGTCATCTGCGTTCTATCGGCTATATTTTCAATTCCACATTTACTTCCGTGCCTTTGCCCGGCTCGGAATAAATGTCCATGCTGCCGCCGAAAGCTGCAAGGCGGGTGCGCATGTTTTTGATCCCCATTCCTTCGGCGGCGGTTGGCACGTCGAAGCCGCAGCCGTTGTCCACTACCGAAAGGTACGCCGTTTCCTCGTCCATGTTGAGGTGGACTTCGATTCGGGACGCTCCGGCATGGCGCAAGGCGTTGCTCACCAATTCGTATGCGCATCGGTAAAGCACCAGTTCTTTTTCGGGATCGAACCGACGTTCCGGCTCCGTGCAGCGAAATTCCGCTTCGGGAACGGAACGGCAGAAATCGTCCAACGCCGCAAACAGTCCTTTTTCCATCAACACGGCCGGCATGATGTGGTGCGCCACGCGCCGCAATTCCGCGATGGATTTGTCGAGGCCGTCCAACGCCTTGTTGAAATGGTCGGCTTCCTTATTATCGATGACCGAATACGACTTCATGAT
>JAVBRP010000312.1:0-2652 GCA_031547815.1 Bacteroidales bacterium
CTTGTGGAAGTCGGCGGCGTCAACCGCTACCGTTGCAGTGCGCAATACTTTATCGACAAGGGTTTTCGGCATCCTTTCATGTTGATCGAAGAATTGACGCACGAACTCATCGCGGCGGAAAAACGCGCATCCGAAAAGGTGATCCGCACCATGTCGCACGAAGTGAACAACACGCTCGGCTCCATCAATTCGAATCTTTCGGTGCTGCTGAGTCTCGAAGATAATTTTCCCGAAGCGCTTCGTCCCGACATTGTTCGCGCGCTTCATATTTCCGTCGAACGGAGCGATAATCTTTGCCGTTTGGTTTCGGCTTTCGCCGACATCGTGAAACTTCCTCCGCCGAAACTTGCGCCCGTTGCGCTCAATAAATTGGTGCAAAACACGATGACGCTAATGCATTCGTCGTTCGAAAAAGCCGGAATACGCTATTTGCAAGAGTTCGACGAAATATCGCCCGTGGTGATGATGGATGCCGTACAAATGGAGCAGGTGCTGATCAATATCGTGAAGAATTCGCTGGAAGCAACCGAGCCGGGCGGCCGGATCACCGTCGTTACCCGCAACGATCCGCCTTCGCTTATCGTTCGCGACACGGGGCACGGGATCCCCGAAGAAATTCGCGGCCGTATCTTTACGCCTTTCTTTTCCGGCAAACCGGGCGGGCAAGGCATCGGGTTGATGCTGGTACGCGAAATACTGTCGAACCACCGTTTTTCGTTCGGTTTGGAAACGGTTGCCGAAGGTCGGACGGAATTCTCGATCGACTTCCGGCGGAGACCGATTGCATAGTCTTTCGGTCGAATTTTCAGAGGATATATCGAATTTTCACATTCCGCGTAAGTAGTTTTACAACTTCAATCGTATTATGCGTGATATGGAAGAAATCGATCAAATAGAAAACACCATTCTGCATTTTCTGCAAGGCGGTATTTCCGAAGACGAAATGCGCCGGTTGAATGTCTGGCTCGGCGAAAGCGACGAAAACAAACAATTGTTCTTTCGGGTGAAGGAAATTTATGAGCTGCGGCGAGGCGGATTATACCCGAGCAAGGAAGAAATCGCGCAAAGCCTGACGCGGTTAACCCGAAAAATGAAGACCGACGGTCAATCAAAAATCAAAAATCAAAAATTGAAAATTGGAAATCGCCCGGTCGGTTTTTACAAGTACGCCGCCGTAGCCGTTATTTTTATCTGCCTGACATTGGGCGTACAAATGCTGTTTCGCAAAGACAAGCCGGCGGTGTACACAGAGTTGGACGTGGAGTCGGGCCCGCGCATGAGTCACCTCACTTTGCCCGACGGCACCAAAGTGGTATTGAATGCCTCCACCAAATTCAAATTCCCCGACCGGTTCGAAAGCGATATCCGCGAAGTTTTTTTGGACGGCGAGGCTTTTTTTGATGTGGCGCGCAACGAAAAGGCGCCTTTTACGATTCGGACGGACAAACAAACGATCAGCGTTTTGGGAACCGTATTCAATGTGATGGACTATTCGGCCGACGATTACGCCATTACTACCGTAGTGAGCGGCAGCGTGAAAGTGCAACCGGCATCCGAGGCGGGAAACTCCGGAAAAGAGTACATTCTAAAGCCCAACCAACAAGCGTTTTTCAATAAAACGACTTCGGAAATCGCATTGACCAATGTGAAGATTGACCCGACCCGCACTTGGGTGAACAAGATATATCATTTCCGCGACGAGCCTTTGCTCACCATCACGCAACGTCTGGAAAAGTTTTACGGCGTAAAAATAATCATTGCCGACGAAGCGCTGAAAAATGTCCGGTATACCGGAACGTTTCCGACAAATTTGGAAATCGACGAGGTGCTGAAAATCATCAATTTCGATAAGCAGTTTACGTATAAAATAAGGAACCGACATAATTATACAATCGTTATACGGTTGTGCGAAAATCAAAAATCATCAACCGAAAATTAAAAATGAAATTGCCTATGAAGATATATTGAAGCCCACGCGCAAACAAAAAAGTCGAACGGTGTTCGTACCACCGTCCGACCCATATAAATGTTTCCAATTAACCCGTGCCGTCTCATCTTTTTCATTAACCTTTGAGGCTGCACTATTTTCAGTTATTAAAAACAAACAAAGTTATGCTAATTTTATTAATCAACCGACGCATACGGTACAAAAAACATATTTTGATCATGAAATATATTTGCTTTTTCATGTTGTGCGGAATCTTATCGGTTTCGGCCGAAAGTTACGCCCAAAAAACAAAACTATCCCTCGACGTGCAAAATGGCACACTTTACGAAGTTGTTTCCGAAATAGAAAAACAAACCGGATTCATGTTTTTTTACAAAAGCGGGGATATAGACGGCAATCTCAAAGTCAGCGTTCATGCCCAAGATAAAACGGTTACCGATATTCTGAATGAAGTTACTCGGAATACCGATTTGATCTATGTGGTAGATAACAAACATATCTTGATCGCAAAAAAGAATAATCCTGCATTTCAACAAATAACCGTAACAGGAACGGTGACGGAGAACGAAATGCCTATGCCGGGAGTAAACGTTGTAGTGAAAGGGACTACTACCGGTGTTATTACCGATCTTAACGGGAAATACAAAATTGAGGTTTCCGACCCTGCTGTTGTTCTTGTATTTTCGTTTGTGGGGTATATTACG
>JAVBRP010000241.1:0-3959 GCA_031547815.1 Bacteroidales bacterium
GGCTGCCCGTTCGCGGATAAACGAAAACAAATCGTTGGGCGTATGGATATCGGTAGCATCGCTGTTAACAAGCATAGCGGTGTTGATTTTTAAATAGGAAAACAGATTGTCAATTAACAAGCAGGTATTTATGGAAAACCGGATAACATCGAAAAACGAAGATTTTCAGATATTCAATCTGTTGGCAAAGTATATGCGTTACTGGCCGTGGTTTATGCTATCTGTCGTTGTATGTTGCGGAGCAGCTTTTTTATACATCAAATCGACCCCCGTCACATACAAACGAGGCGCTTCGGTGATGATTAAGGAGAATAGCGATATGACAGATATATCGGCTGCTTTCAGCGACAAAAACCAATTCCAGTCGAACGTTAACGTAAACAACGAAATCGAAGCCTTCAAATCGCCTTATTTATTGCAGGAAGTCGTGCGCCGGCTAAATTTGAATGTCGACTATACAATAAAAGATAAACTGAGAGAAGTTGAACTTTATTCACAGTCGCCGATAAAGGTTCAGTTTCCGGGTGTGCCCGATCAGGAATCTTTTTCTTTTTATGCGGAATTGATTCCCGACGACACCACAGTGATTCTTTCCCGGTTCGAGCGCCCCCCTTCTTTGAAAATGGACCGGAACATTAAAGTAAGATTTAACGATACGGTGGCAACTCCGGTAGGAAATGTTATGATTGTTCCTACTTCGTATTTTTCTTCCGATTCCCATCAAATACCGATTAAGGTCACCAAAAACCTTATCGAAGATGTTGCGGACAATTTTGCGGGCCAATTGGAAGTGTCATTGTCCGGCAAACAAAATACGGTTATTATATTGGAGTTGACCGATGTATCGATAGAACGAGCCGAAGATTTTTTAAATACGCTGATGATGGTGTATGACGAAAATTGGTTGATCGAAAAAAATAAAGTAGCCGTCAATACCTTGAAATTCATTAATGAAAGACTTCCTTTGATTGAACAGGAATTGGGGGGAATCGACAGCAACATGGAACAATACAAAACCCGAAATTTATTGCCCGACGTTCGTTCGGCGGCTTCGTTCTACATGAAGGAATCGGGCGAATATTCCGGAAAAGTATTGGAAGTTCGCAATCAAATATCTATAGCCGAATACATTAAAGGATATTTGAACGATACCGGTAAAGCATCGGATTTGTTGCCTACCAATACCGGATTGACTAATTCCGCCATAGAATCGCTGATCGGACAATACAATACATTGCAACTCAAGCGAAACGGGCTGATAGCCAACAGCAGCGAAAAAAACCCCATTGTCATGGATATGGATAATTCTCTCCGCTCCATGAGGCAGTCAATTGTTCGGACGATCGACAATTTGGTGGTAACGTTAAATTTGCAGTTATCGAATTTACGCGCTCAAGAGGCCAAGATGACCCAAAATATCGCATCCAATCCGGGACAGGAAAAACACTTGTCGTCCATCGAGCGCGAACAGAAAATCAAGGAATCTTTATATCTTTATTTGTTGCAAAAACGCGAAGAAAACGAAATGCTCCTTGCCATGACCATGAGCAACACGCGGATCATCAGTCCGGCTTCGGGCAGCAACAGTCCTTTTAAACCGAAAAAATACGTAATATTACTGATGGCTTTAATGGTAGGATGCGGTATTCCCGGCGGTATCATTTGGAGCCGCGACACGTTGAATGTAACCGTTCGCGGGAAAAAGGATTTGGAAAGCTTGTCGGTACCTTTTTTGGGAGTAATTCCCTCAGCAAACACGAAAGAGGGGAAAAAGAATATTTTGCTTGTACGGGATAAAGGCAGGGACGTGATCAACGAGTCTTTCCGAATAATACGTACCAATTTGGATACAATGTGTTCGAAAGGCATGAAAGTTGTTCTGTACACATCGCTCGAACCCGGTTCCGGAAAAACATTCACTGCCATGAACTTGGCCATGAGCTTTGCGCTCGGTGGAAAAAAAGTGGCGCTTTTGGATTTAGATCTGCGTCGGGCGACGTTGAGCCGATTTGTTACATTTCCCGAATTAGGCATTAACAATTACCTTAACGGACAAATTGAAGATGCAAGTTGGATCATTGTCAAAGATTGTTTTTATCCCGGATTCGATATGATTCCTTCGGGACCTGTATCGCCAAACCCTACCGAATTACTGTTAAGCAGTCGACTGAAAACATTGTTGGACAAATTGAGGTCGGAATACGATTATGTGTTCATCGATTCCACCCCGGTCGATTTGGTGGCCGATGCAGCCATTGTCGGCAAATTTTCTGATCTTGCCGTATTTGTGATTCGCGAAAGCCACACCGACCGTCGTAAACTGCCCGAACTCGAAAAAATGCAGCGCGACAAAAAATTTAAAAACATAGCTACAATCCTGAACGCTTCAAATCAAGATATATCGACCGGAAAATACGGCACCTACTATGTCGGGAAAGGCAAAGATACCAACATGCTTCCGAACGGTTCCGCATACGGAGGTATAACGCCCGTAAAAAAAGCCGGGTTATTGACAGCCGGCACAAAATCCGGAAAATAAATACGATGACCGATACCGAAAAAGAGCGTTGGACAACGGTCATTAAACCCAAAGCGGGTCTTTTCGATATTGATATTAAGGAAATAATATCGTATAAAGACCTGATTCAAATGTTTGTAAAGCGCGATATTGTAACACAATACAAACAAACTATTTTAGGCCCGGCATGGTTGTTTGCCAATCCGATACTTACTACTATTATGTATATGGTAGTATTCGGCGGAATTGCGGGAATTTCAACCGACGGTCTTCCTCAGCCGTTGTTTTACCTTTCCGGAATATGTTTGTGGAATTATTTTTCTATTTGTCTGAATAAGACATCCAATACATTTGTAGAGAACGAATATATTTTCGGAAAAGTATATTTTCCCAGATTAGTCATGCCCGTCAGCACCGTTATTTCGTGCTTGATAACGCTGGGAATACAATTGTTGTTGTTTGTTGCGGTGTATGCATATTACATGATTCGGGGATATGCGATTGCCCCCAATATGCATATTCTGTTAACACCGATATTGATCATTATGTTGGCCGGACTGTCACTCGGCTTTGGGATTATTATATCCTCAATGACAACAAAATACAGGGATTTAAGAAATCTTTTTTCCTTTTTTGTACAATTATGGATGTACGCCACTCCCATCATTTACCCGCTAAGTGTGATGTCGCCTCAGAAACAATGGATTGCCGCATTGAATCCCGTTACTTCCATTGTGGAGACGTTCAAATACGCCATGCTGGGAAAAGGAACTTTCAGTTGGATGCAGTTGGGATACAGTTTTGTATTTATGTGCGTGGTGTTAGCCGTGGGCATCGTCATTTTCAACAAGGTGCAGCGTAGTTTCATGGATACTGTTTAATAACCGCGAATGATGCGAATTTTTACGAGTTAGGCGAAAAAGTGGTTTCTATAAAATTCGAAAATATTTCCAAGCAATACCGTTTGGGTTTGGTAAGTACTCGAACCCTGAAACACGATCTGAACCGCTGGTGGCAAACTACCATCTTGCGTCGCGAAGATCCCTATTTAATGATCGGCGAAACCAACGATCGAACCAAAAAAGGCGCAAGCGAATATGTATGGGCGCTTCGCGACATCAATTTTGAAGTAACCCGGGGCGATGTCCTGGGAATCATAGGGAAGAACGGCGCAGGAAAATCTACCTTGCTGAAAATTCTTTCGCGGATCACCGCGCCTACCACCGGCATTATTAAAGCCAAAGGGCGCATTGCTTCGCTGCTCGAAGTAGGTACGGGTTTCCATCCGGAACTCACCGGGCGCGAAAATATCTACATGAACGGTTGCATCATGGGCATGACCAAAACCGAAATCACTCGTAAATTGGACGAAATTATCGATTTTGCAGGTGTGGAACGTTATGTGGATACTCCCGTAAAGCGCTATTCCTCCGGCATGATC
>JAVBRP010000236.1:0-11000 GCA_031547815.1 Bacteroidales bacterium
CACCGGTGTCGAGTTGGGCAATTCTCCCGAAGAACAACTTTACGATGTGTCAAGCAATATCGGCGAAACCGAAAATTTGGCCGCAACGCACCCCGCCGAATTGGAAAAGATGAAAACCGCTTTTGCGGAAATCGTTAAAGATCGACCGCAATAACCGGATTCCGGTATTATTCGGCCTCAATAAAGTGTCACCGTTAAGCCGCGAAGAAGAATTATCGTACAAGGAAATTGCCGAACAAGAAGGCATCGCGGTGAAACCGGTAAAAGCGCAGATACACACGGCGATCAAACGACTGAGAAAATATTTGTCGGTGCGACTGAATATATTTTGAAGAACGATTGCGTGAAGATTTAATTTAATAGATGTAATATGAGATGTTTTAGCTATTTAGCTGTTATAACCCTGACTTTTGGCATGGCACTTATTACGTCATGCGATGATAATGACAACAAAACGGAGGCATTTACTGTTTCTTTCGAGACGGGTGACGGCGGCAGCACGGTTTCGCCGCAAAAAGTAAAAAAAGGCGAAAAGGTAATCAAACCTGAAAAAGACCCGACTCGTAGCGGATACGCATTTGTGGCGTGGTATAAGGAAGCGGAATTGACGAACGAGTGGAAGTTCGATACCGACCCGGTAATCACTGACATGACACTCTACGCTAAATGGAAAGATGATGCCGACTATAGATGGTATGGTAATGGAACAGCATCAATTTTTTACATTGGTACGGCAAAAGAACTTGAAGGATTTGCAAATCTTGTCAACGGAACCGGAGGCCAAACGGCCACCAATTTTAGTGGCAAAACTATTAAACTGACTGCCGACATTGACCTCGCCGGTGTTTTCGACGAGGAGTTAAATGAAAACAAGGGCCGGATTCCCATCGGTATAAACGACAACCCGTTCAGTGGAAATTTCGACGGTGACGGTAAAATAATTACAGGACTGTATATCAACAACAGTATGCTTAATGTGGTAGGGTTATTCGGAATTGTTGATGGCGGTGGAGTAGTGCAAAACCTCGGCGTTGTGGATGTGCAAATTATTGGCAATAATAATGTTGGTGGTATAGCAGGCGAAATTAGCGGCAGTGGCAGTCGTGTAACCAACTGTTACTCCACCGGTATAATAAGTGGCAATAACGATATTGGAGGTGTAGTTGGTTATGTTGACTACGGTAGTGTTACCAACTGTTACTCTGCTGCCACAGTCAGCGGCAATAACACTATCGGTGGCGTTGCAGGCAGTGTTGACCAAGGCAATGTCATAAACTGCTACTCCATAGGTGCGGTCAGCAGCTATTATGTGGCCGGCGGCATTGCGGCAAGTGTTATTGGAGGGAACTTAACTAACTGTGCTGCACTTAATCCGAACGTTAACAGGCTATCGGGTTCAAATTCAGATTTCGGACGAGTAGTAGGGTTTAACGGTAGCAGCACGCTGAGCGGCAACATAGCATTTAACGGGTTAGTTGTAGGTGGTGGGGTATCGTCCGGCGGTGCGTACACGCATAACGGCCGTGGCGGAGAAAGTAAATCCGCTGCAGAGTTGCATACGGCAAGCGGCTTCCCCGCAGATTTAACAAAATCCCCGTGGACATATTCGGCAGGCAAATTGCCGGGATTAGGCGCAGCGTTGGAAGTCCCAAAGCATCTTCTCGGACCTTTCAGCGGCAAGGGCACAAGTGACGAACCATACATGATTACCACAGCTGAACATCTCACCCTACTGGCTGATCTGGTGAATGCAGACACATATCCTAATCCTGTTTGGGCGAACAAATATTATCAATTAAGTGCTGATATCGATCTTTCCGACTATGGCAAAGGCGCAGAATTCAATAGTGGTAACGGCTGGATTCCTATAGGAGGACGTCTTTCCAACCGGTTTTATGGCAATTTCGACGGCAACGGTAAAAATATTACAGGGTTGTATATGTCGACAAATGCAATTAAAAATTTTTTCGGGCTGTTCGGAATTGTTGATGGCGGAATAATACAAAACCTCGGCGTTGTGGACGTGAATATCACGGGTGACTTCTATTATGTTGGCGGCGTTGCGGGCTATGTTGGCGGCGGCGGCATTACCAACTGTTATACCACAGGTGTGATAACCGGCTATTCTTATGTCGGCGGCATTGCGGGCCATGTTAATAGCAATGGCAGCGTTACCGAATGCTACTCAAAAAATATAGTCAATGGCAACGACCAAGTTGGAGGTATTGTGGGATATGTTTACTTTGGTAACGTTACAAACTGCTACTCTACCGGCACAATAAGTGGCAATAACTGCATCGGCGGCGTGGTTGGTAATGTTGAGTTTGGCAGTGTTGCTTACTGTTATTCCACCGGCGCTATAAGCGGCAATAATGGATTGGTCGGTGGCGTTGCGGGTGTCGTTAGCGGTATCGTGATTAATTGCGCTGCTCTCAATCCAAGTATCACCAGTGTTTCAAGTTGGGATTTGGGATTCGGGCGAGTAGCGGGATCTAAACCCGGGGGCGAACTGATGAATAACATAGCGTTTGAAGGGATGCTCAGCTATGGAATGTTATTCAGTGGCACAAGCGCGAACAATGATCTGGGGGGCGAAAGCAAAACTGCTGGAGAACTGCAAAACGGAAGCGGCTTTCCCGAAAGGTTAACCAAAAGTCCTTGGATATATGAAAAAGGCATGTTACCGGGCTTAGGAGCTACGGTAGAGATGCCGAAGCATTTAAAGTTGTAGGGTGCAAATTAATGATAAAAGCTATTGTTTTCTGCATTCTGCACGGTTTAATAAAGCCGTGATGAGCCTTCCCGAAAAATGTCATCGGGTTTTTCGGTTAAGCCGCGAAGAAGAATTATCGTACAAGGAAATTGCCAAACAAAAAGGCATCACGGTAAAAACGGTGGAAGCGCAAATACACACGGCGATCAAACGATTGAAAAAATACCTTTCGGAACGGCTGAATGTATTTTGAAAGGCGATGCGCAATATACCAAACAAAAAAGACCGTAAGAACGGACGCCCCTTTCTTACGGTCTTACTTTCTTATGTGTCTTACAATCTTACACTAAATATCCCTTCAAAATTTTCACCCGTTGGGCCGTTCTCAACCGCGTCAGCGCTTTGTCTTTAAGGCGCCGTACCAAAGCCGAACTGATGTCCAACCTGTCGGCAATATCTTCGACCGCAGATTGCGGATAGCCGTTAAGCCCGAAGAAAAGACGAATGACCATGGCCTCGCGTTGCGGCAATGAATCTAACGCACGCTCCACCTCGTTTCGCAGCGATTCGTTTTCCAAATCGTTGTCGGGGCTTAGGCTGTCGGTATCCGACAACATGTCGCACATGCAAGCGCCGGCTTCCTTGTCGATGGGCGCATCGAGCGAAACCGCATGACTTGCGGCTCCCATTAACGATTTGATCTCATCCGCGTTCTGATTCGTGACGGACGAAAGTTCGGTGATGGTCGGTTCGCGCTCATATTCCTGTTCGAAAGCTATTGCCGCTTTGTTCAACTTGTTCAATGTGCTGATACGGTGTGCCGGAAGCCTGACGGTACGCGCCTGATCGGCCAACGCTTGTATGATCGATTGCCTGATCCACCACACGGCGTAAGAGATAAAACGAAACCCGCGGGTTTCATCAAAACGATAGGCTGCTTTGATTAATCCGACATTCCCTTCGTTAATCAAATCGGGAAGACTCATTCCGAGATTTTGATACTGTTTGGAAACCGAAACAACAAAACGCAGATTGGCTTGTACTATTTCTTTCAGCGCCTGTTTGTCTCCCGCTTTGACTTTTTGAGCCAAAGCGACCTCATCTTCAGCCGAAATCAACTGAAGTTTGGAAATATCCGACAGGTATTTATCCAAAGACATCTCAGAGCGGGCGGTAACCTGTTGAGAGATTTTTAACTGCCTCATATCACTTTCCTTGGTTCATATAATAAATAAAACTCCTAAACAAACACTGCGCATATTGTTTGTGTGTTACTACATTATACGTACGATTAAAAAAAGAGTTACAAAAATCCGCTCGTTCGGTGTTTCTTTTGAAATATTCCTTAAAAAATGCTAAATATGGAAGCGCCTAATGAAATTTTGTCTATGTTTGGAGGTTGAAATTATCAAACCAAATAATACCAAATAAAATGACCACACGAAGAAGTTTTATGAAGAAAGCGGGAGCGGGATTGCTGGCCGTGGGCGCATCGTCCGTACTGCTTAACGAAGACCTTTACGGAGCGCCGGTTGCTGCTCCCGCAAAGGAAGATCTTTTCAAAACGGCTATTGCCGGCTACAGTTTTCGATTTTTCGATGTAGACCAAACGCTCGATATGATGCAGCGGATGGATGTGCATTACTTGTGCATCAAGGATTTTCATTTGAAACTCGATGCTACCGATGCGGAAATTAAGGCTTTTCACGCCAAGCTGGCAAGCAAAAACGTGACGGGCTACGGTGTCGGTCCCATTTACATGAAATCGGAAGCGCAAATAGACGAAGCGTTTGCTTACGCCAAGAGAGTGGGCGTGAAATTGATCGTGGGCGTTCCCAACTACGAATTGTTGCCGTATGTGGACAAGAAGGTGAAGGAATACGATTTCAATTATGCGATCCATATTCACGGACCCGACATCAAAGAGTATCCGAATGCCAAAGATGTGATTGACCATGTACAGCATCTCGATCCGCGCATCGGCATGTGCTTGGACATCGGACACGATACGCGCGCCGGCTTCAACCCGACGGACGATTTGAAGAAATATCACAAACGCGTGTTCGACGTTCATATCAAAGATGTTACGGCAGCATCCAAGGAAGGAAAGACTTGCGAAATGGGTCGCGGCATCATCGACATCCCGTCTTTCGTGAAAATGCTCCGCAAAGTGAAATACACCGGCGCATGCAGCCTCGAATTCGAGAAAGACATGAAAGACCCGTTGGCCGGATTGGCCGAATCGATCGGTTATTTCAAAGGAGTGATCGCCGCAACGAAATAGGCCGAAATACTCCGAACATATTTGCCCCCGGCATGAGGTTCCGACCGATTGTCGAGGGCATTTCTGCTTTAATTATCACATTGTTTCCGTAGCGTTAAAAAAAAACTGTATATTTGCGCTCATTTTTTTTGAAACCATACATTTAATAAATAAAGATACAAATGCGTAATAGAGGGATCATCAGAGCATTTGCCATAGCCATGGCATTGGTGTGTCTGTATCAATTGTTGTTTACTTGGAAAACGTGGACTATTGAGAAAGAAGCCAAAAAATATGCGGACGGCGATTATAAGAAAGAAGCCCAATATTTGGATTCCATATCCAACACGGTGGTTTACAATTTCTTGGGATTGCGTAAATATACCTACAACGAGTGTAAGGAGCGGGAAATCAACTTGGGTCTCGACTTGAAAGGCGGTATGAACGTTATTTTGGAAGTTTCGGTATCCGACGTGGTCAAGGCATTGGCCAATTACAATCCCGATCCTACTTTCCAACAAGCGCTTGCCAAGGCTGCGCAAATGCAACAAAACAGCCAGGAGGATTTTATCACTCTTTTCGGCAGGGCTTTCAGGGAAATCGATCCGAATGCCCGGTTGGCAGCTATTTTTCGTACTCCCGAGTTAGGCGACAAAATCACATTCGATGCATCCAACGATGATGTGCTTCGCGTGCTGCGCACCGAGTCGAACAGCGCCATCGACAATGCGTTCAACATCATTCGCACCCGTATAGACCGTTTCGGCGTGGTTCAACCCAATATTCAACAGTTGGAAACCAAAGGCCGCATATTGGTCGAATTGCCGGGCGTGAAAGACCCCGAACGTGTGCGTAAGCTGTTGCAAGGTTCGGCCAATTTGGAGTTCTGGGAAACGTACGAAAATTCCGAAATTTTGCAGCAATACCTTGTTCCGGCCAATGCAAAGATAAAAGAGTTGGAAGACGCCAAAGCAAAAGGAACCGCTTTGCGTGACAGCACAGTCGCAACATCGGCGACACCTGCGGAAACGCCGGCGCCGGCCGATACGTCGGCGCAATCGGACCTTCTCGAACGGTTGGCGCAGACTTCCGCAACGGGCGATTCTACGGCTTTGATTCAAGGCGACGATGCGAAAAACAATCCTCTGTTTTCGGTGCTGATGCCGAACGTAGCGAACAATCAAATTGTTCCGGGTTCGGTAGTAGGGTATGCTGCCGTGAAGGATACGGGAAAAGTGAACCGATACTTGTCGATGCCGCAAGTGCGCGACCTATTTCCGCGTAACCTTCGTTTTATCTGGAGCGTAAAACCGTATAAAGATATTCAAACGGATAAGGAAACCGATCTGTTCGAATTGCATGCCATCAAGGAAACGGGTCGTGACGGGCGTCCCCCGCTCGGCGGTGACGTTATCACCAATGCGCATGCCGATTTCAGCGATCGCGGAGGTTCCACAGCGCAGGTTTCGATGTCGATGAACCGTGAAGGCGCTCAGACTTGGGCACGCTTGACCAAAGAAAATAAAGACCGTTGCATTGCCATTGTGTTGGATAACAATGTGTATTCGGCTCCGCGCGTACAAAACGAAATTACCGGCGGTAACTCGCAAATCACGGGTCACTTTACCATCAACGAGGCTACCGACTTGGCCAATATTCTCAAATCGGGTAAACTTCCCGCCAAGGCCCGCATTATTCAGGACGAAGTGGTAGGCCCCACTTTGGGTAAGGAATCGATCCGCGCCGGCTTCATGTCGTTTGTGATGGCGTTGATCGTGGTGATGATCTATTTGGCGTTCTATTACAGCAGCGCCGGTGTTGTTGCCGACATTGCGCTGATGGTGAACATGTTCTTTCTGATGGGAGTTTTGGCATCGTTGGGCGCCGTACTTACCTTGCCCGGTATTGCCGGTATCGTGTTGACGCTCGGTATGGCCGACGACGCCAACATTATCATATTCGAGCGTATCCGTGAAGAGCTTCGAGCGGGAAAGGGGATGCGGCTTGCCGTGTCCGACGGTTACAAGAACGCTTATTCCGCGATTATCGACGGCAACGTCACCACGTTCCTCACGGGAGTTGTGCTGTTCTTCTTCGGAACCGGCCCCATTCAAGGCTTTGCCACCACGTTGGTTCTCGGTATCCTTACTTCGCTGTTCTGTTCCATTTTCATTTCCCGTTTGATTTTCGAACGGTTGTTAGACAGGAACAGAATGATCAAATTCTCGGTGCCGAGCACAGCCAATATATTCCACGGCGCCAAGTTCAACTTTATCGGTATTCGCAAAAAATTATATATTGTATCGCTTTGCGTGATCGGCCTCGGACTGTTATCCATTATTTTCCAGGGATTCAACTACGGTATCGATTTTACGGGCGGCCGCAGCTTTACCGTTCGTTTCAATGAACCCGTAAATACGGTGGAATTGCAATCGTCGTTGCGCGACGCTTTTGATGAAAACTCTCCCGAAGTGAAAACTTTCGGTTCGGATAATCAGGTGAAGATCACCACCGATTATTTGATGGAAGAAGAGCAGGATCCCGAGTTTGTGCAAAATGTCGACAGTATCGTAGAAGCACGGTTATTTGCAGGAGCAAAATATTTGTTGCCGGAAAGCACCGGTATCGAGCAGTTCCGCACCGATAACCTGATGAATACGCAAAAAGTGGGCGCCAGCATTGCCGACGATATCAAACGGAATGCGGTGATTGCCGTGTTGCTGTCGCTTGTGGTTATCTTCCTTTACATTTTCATCCGTTTCCGCAACTGGCAGTTCGGATTGGCGGCGGTTATCTCGCTTTTCCACGATGCCGTTATCATGATCGGGATGTATTCGCTGTTGTGGAAGATCGTACCTTTCTCCATGGAGATCGACCAGCATTTCATTGCTGCCATTCTCACCATCATCGGTTATTCCATCAACGACACGGTGATCATTTACGACCGTATCCGCGAATATGTAGGGCTGTACCCCAAACGGCCGATGGTCGAATTATACAATTCGGCGATCAACAGTACGTTGGGACGTACCATGAACACTTCGCTTACCACTATGTTTGTGTTGTTGATTATCTGCATCTTCGGCGGCGAAATGATTCGCGGGTTCTCTTTCGCGATGCTCGTCGGTATCGCGGTCGGTACCTATTCGTCGGTATTCAATGCCGCACCGATTGTGTACGACTTGATCAATGCCAAAAAGAGAAAAGCGGAAAAGAAAGCAAAGGCTTGAAAAGCAATTGAGTAAAACAAAAAAACCGGATCATCGATCCGGTTTTTTTGTTTTTGGGAAATGCTTTCATTTAATGAATCCGAATATTTTGTTGACAATAAATAATTTATGTTAATTTTATCGTGTCATTTTTCATCTCTTGATTCGCATCTATCATGTTTTCCGACAAAAACATAGAAAAATATCTGGAAAGAATCCTTTACTCCGGCGCGATTTCTTTATCGGGCGAAACTTTATCGCGCTTGCAAAAGGCGCACCTTGCCGCAATTCCTTACGAAAATCTCGACATTTTGAACGGGATCGCTCTGTCCGTCGATCCCCGAATCGTTTACAAAAAAGTGATCGAAAACCAAAGAGGCGGTTTTTGCTTCGAATTGAACGGAATATTTTTCGAATTGCTGGAAAGCCTCGGGTTCAAGGTCACGAGCTATCTTTCCCGCTTCCTTTTCAATCGGCCCGAAGACTTGCCGGTGCCCACCCATCGGGTTTTGAAAGTCGAATGCACCGACGGCGTTTTCATAGCGGACGTCGGCACGTTTGTCGATTCGCCTCGCATGGCGCTTCGGTTCGAGAAAGGGCTTGTACAAAACGACGGTTTTCGATCGTACGTATACGGCGAAGATCCCGTTTTGGGGCAGGTTCTTTATCAGCTCGATCCGGAAACCGGCGAACGGCAACGGTTCTACTCATTCATGGAATATCCGTTCGCTCACGGCGATTTTGCGGCGCCATCCTTTTACACCGAAAAACATCCCGATTCGCGTTTTGCGAAAGAGCCTATGGTTTCGATCAAAGCCGAGGAAGAATATTTTGCGCTGTACGGAAACAAACTGATCCGGATAAAAGACGGGATTACCGATAAACAAATTGTGGAGAAGGTTGATTTTGAGAGTGTGTTGGCCGGATACTTCCATATCCGATTGAAATAATCCTTTGCGGTTGCGATATTTTTGTATCGCACAGTCTTCTCGGGCAGAAAACGGCTTATAAACTCGTCAATGCCGCCAACAGCGCTGCGGGAAGATAGTCCTTCAAATCCGTGCGCAGCAGTTTCAGGGCTTGGGTCATGCGATATTCGACGGTTTTGACGGAAACGTTCAACTCGGCGGCAATTTCGGGATAGCTTTTGTCTTCGAATCGGCTTTTCTCGAAAGCGATACGATAACTTTCGGGCAGTCGACCGAGCGCTTCTTCGATCTTTTGCGTCAGCTCCTCGATGTCATACATATCGACATCTTCATAAAACAACTGCACCTTGTCGAAAATCGCTTGCCGTAAACGCTGCTGCGCCTTTCCTTGCGTTATTTTCGTCAAGCAACTGTTGCGCACGCTTCGGAACAGATAACCTTTCAAAGTAGTCCTTATCTCCACCGTTCGGCGATTTTCCCACAACCATACCATCACGTCCTGCACCGTTTCTTCGGCATCCTCGGGCACGACGAAGTTGCGCGCATAAGCCAGCATCGAAGGATAATACTCAGCATACAACTTGTCGAACTTATCCTCGTTCAACTTTCGAATGCTTTCGGTGATCAATGTATGGTCTATCTTTTTCAAATTGTGTTTTCAATCATGCGTTTGCAAAAGTGCAAAAAAAGATTGAAAAAAGTTTAGGGTGTTTTGATTTTGCTTCGCCTTACTTACAAACAAGGATAAAAAATGGAAAACGATACGGAGTCATTATTGTTTCGCTACATCAAAGGAACGGTTTCGGAAGAAGAAGCAGCCGAAGCTGAGCGCTTGTCGGAAGAATCGGCCGAAGCGCGAAAAATGGTCGAACAGCTTTGCGTGATCGACCACGGCAGCGAAACATTGCGGTGTATGCGCGAAGCAAATCCGCAGAAATCGTTGCGCATGGTGAAACGAAAAATACGGCAAAATAAAATGCACCGCATCATCATTCGG
This sequence comes from Bacteroidales bacterium, assembly GCA_031547815.1. Lineage (GTDB taxonomy): Bacteria > Bacteroidota > Bacteroidia > Bacteroidales > UBA4181 > JAIRLS01. The sequence continues at coordinate 10,112 of JAVBRP010000236.1, forward strand.
ACGCAGCGTGCCGCAGTCGTATTGTTTATCCCGCTTTTGTGCCTGACCGTATATTTTTCGCAACGGCAGTCGGAAACGATACGCGAACAACCGCAACTGGTCGAGATCGCCTCGGCGCCGGGATTGGTTACCGCCGTCATTCTGCCCGACAGCACCAAAGTGTGGCTCAATGCCGATTCGCGCATCAAGTATCCGACTTTTTTTGCAGGCGACACACGAGAAGTGAGCATTTCGGGCGAAGCGTATTTTTCGGTCGCCGAAAACAAGGAAAAACCGTTTTTCGTGAATATGAACGATGCTTTCAAGATAAAGGTGACCGGCACGGAATTCAATGCGGAAGCCGATCCTTCGTCTTCGGTCTATTCGACTACATTGGTGGAAGGCTCCGTGCAATTGGTTTCCGCCGCCGATCCCGCGAAACCGTTGCTGACGCTCCGTCCGGGCGAACAATCGTTGTGGGATATACATGCAAATACAGTTAAAGTGCAGGAAGCTAATATTGCGATGGTTACCGCATGGAAAGACGGTAAGATCATTTTCAAAAACACGCCGATTGCCGAAATTGCCGCGACATTGGAAAAACGGTACAATGCGCGTTTCATTATTTCGCCGCGACTGAACGATTACAGTTTCACGGGCACTTTCACCAACCAACAGTTAATTCAAATTTTGGAGCATTTCAGGATTTCGTCCGGAATAAAGTACGAAATAAAAGGTCTCGACCTGAATCCCGACGGGACGATAAACAGCACCATTGTAGTTTTAAAATAAAAATCCCGAACGATAAAAAATCGAATGCCTATGGAGATATGAAATAATCGAGCAAAAAATACGGGAGAATTTTGGCGAATCCTCCCGTACGAGATAAAAAACGCCTGATTGAAGCAGG
>JAVBRP010000156.1:0-12758 GCA_031547815.1 Bacteroidales bacterium
TACGGCAACGGCCAAAAAAATGATCGTGAATACATCTTTGAATTTGCCTTCGGGGTCGGACAAATAGACGCCGGCCAACATCAAAGTCGGTAAAAACCAAAGAATTCGCAAAAAACTATTTTTGGCGTACTTGCGGATAAACAGCGCGAAAATGTATATATCCGCCGCTGCCATCAATACAAAAAGATAAACGAATATTCTGCCGAACATAAAATGTGTGATTATGAGGCGCAAGATAATATTTACGGATCTAATTTTCATAAAAGATGACAAAAAAATGATAAAATGCATCGTTTTTGTCGAAATTTTTACTTTTTTTGCCGTAAAATAATTTTTGACCTTAACAATTAATACTAAAGAACAAATGAATGTTGACAAAATCTTAATTGAGTTAGAAAAACGGAACCCGGGTGAACAAGAATTTCTGCAGGCTGTCCGTGAAGTTTTAGAGTCCATCGAGGACATTTACAACGAGAACCCGCAATTCGAGGCGGCGGGCATTATCGAACGCCTGGTCGAGCCTGATCGTACGTTAACATTCATGGTTCCTTGGGTCGACGATCAAGGAAAAGTGCGCGTCAACCGAGGATTCCGTGTACAATTCAATAACGCCATCGGCCCCTACAAAGGCGGTTTGCGTTTCCACCCGAGCGTTAACCTCAGCATTTTGAAATTCCTCGGCTTCGAACAGATTTTCAAAAACAGCTTGACGTCTTTGCCTATGGGCGGCGCCAAAGGCGGTTCCGACTTCGATCCCAAAGGCAAGTCTTCCGCGGAGATCATGCGTTTCTGCCAAAGTTTCATGCTGGAACTGTGGAAAATCGTCGGGCCGGAAATGGACGTTCCTGCGGGCGACATCGGCGTAGCGGGTCGTGAGATCGGCTATTTGTACGGGATGTACAAGAAATTGTCGGGACAGCACAACGGCGTGCTCACCGGAAAGGGCCTCAACTGGGGCGGCAGTCTCATCCGCCCCGAAGCAACCGGTTTCGGCGTGGTGTATTTCGTGAACGAAATGCTGGCCACCATCGGCGAATCTATCGAAGGCAAAACCGTTGCCATATCCGGATTCGGTAATGTGGCGTGGGGCGTCGCCATGAAAGCTACCGAACTCGGGGCCAAAGTGGTAACGATTTCGGGACCCGACGGATATATTTACGACAAGAACGGCATGACAAGCGAAAAAGTGGAATACATGCGCGAACTGAGAGCCAGCAACGACGACATCGTGAAACCGTATTCGTACGAATTTCCCGAAGCGGAATACCGGCCCGATCGCCGTCCGTGGGAAGTAAAATGCGACATCGCCATTCCGTGCGCCACGCAAAACGAATTGAATGCGGACGATGCGCAAATGTTGATCAACAACGGTTGTATGTGCGTGTGCGAAGCAGCCAACATGCCGAGCACGCCCGAGGCGGTGGCGCTGATCCAGAAAAGCAAACTGTTGTTCGCGCCCGGCAAAGCGGCCAACGCGGGCGGCGTAGCAACTTCGGGGCTGGAAATGAGCCAAAACTCCATGAAACTGAATTGGACGCGCGAAGAAGTGGATATGCGTTTGCATCAAATCATGAAGAATATCCATGCGTCGTGTCTCAAATACGGCAAAACCGACAGCAATTACGTCGACTACGTCAAAGGCGCCAACATAGCGGGCTTTTTGAAAGTTGCCGGCGCCATGCTCGATTTGGGTGTGATATAACCGGGAAAAGTTCCGATAAATCTTGATGCAATAAGCAACCTGTCGGGTTTCGAAAACCCGATAGGTTTTGTTGTACCGGACATCGGGATTTTTATAATTTCTTCCTTTTTAGTGACATTTTTCGCAAAAATCATTTACATTTGTGGTTTATTGCCGAATTGGCGATTGTTTTGATCCCGTATTCGGTTTTTGGCTTATTCATAACACATACGTTGAAATGATTCAGGGTTTGTTCACACCCGAAGATGTATCGTCAATGATACGCAACGGGAACAAGTTGTTGTTGGCAGGAGACGTCAAACTGCTGTCGCAACTGCCTAAAGGCGATTGGATCGGCGGGTCCACACCTTATTTTATTCTCCATCCGGAGCACAGAGTAACTTCGCACGATAAAATTTTTGTGACGCAACTGCCCGATTTTGTCACGGATGTCGCCGTTCGCGAATACGACGAGACAAATATTCAAAACATATTCGCCGACGGTCCGGACAACGGTTTCACGGTACTCATCATACCGTTCGGTTCGCAAGCTGCCGTGGAGTATGCCTTGCATGCCACCGATTACGAGAACTTTGCCGCTCATCCCGTTTGCGGATGGCTTGCGGGGCAACCGTTGGAAATCATCATGACGGAAAAATCGTATGCCGCGTCGGGCGCCGGGCCGCATGTGTATTCAGACAGGGCCGTGGCCATGCATATCTCGCTTCCCGAAACCAAATATGCCGAAATACACATCTTCAATCCTTACAAGCAGGGCGACGGCGATACCATTACGTTCGACTATGCCGGCATGACTTTGAAGGATGCGATGATCAACGGCAAGAAACGCAACATTGCCGAATACCTGCGCGAAATACGCTACGACATGCAAATGCCGTTCGTCGCCGACTATTCGGGCGCCATGATCAATGTGGTATGCTGCGGCATGGGTGAAGACACGATTCAAATGTCGGCGCCGGTTTTCAAATCGGTCGACTATCGCATCGCGTCCATCGACAGCAAGATCACCGAGCCGTCGCTGATCGACGATCGGATCGTTTTTTCGGTGACCTGCATCGGTAATTTCATTAATCCGGATATTTGCGCGCAATATCTGAAAAAAATGAACGGTCCGGTGGTTTACGGCGAAATTGCATACCAGCAGGTAGGGCAAACAACCGTGTATGTTACCATTGATGATGCACCGCTTAATACGGAAATGGTATGATATCGATCACAGAAACGATAGCCGAAATTCCGGATAGCGTGTTGATACACGTCATTAAGCATTCGAATGATTTCTCGTGGAATTTTTTGGCGATGAAGATCATTCTTACCCGGTTGAATCTCAAGATGGTGATGTATTCGGACAGCGATGCCGTTTTACGCGAATGTTGCGCCGAGTTGCGGAATTTGCTGCAAAAAAGTTCCAATATTCCCAATTCGCGGAGTGATTTGAAACAGATACTTTCTTTAACCGACGAGTTATGAAACAGGGATTATGCACGATCGAAGAGGTCTCCGAAATGATCCGGAATGGGGACAAGCTGCTGCTGGCCGGCGACAAGGCGCCTTTATCGCAACTTCCGGCCGGAGAATGGATTGCGGGCACCACGCCGTATTTCATCCTGTATCCCGAACAGCAGGTGACTTCGCACGATAAAATATTTGCCTATCGGTTGCCCGATTTCGTCGAAAACATCGACATTCGGGAATATGATGTCGCGAGCATCAAAAATATATACAACGACGTTCCGGAAAACGGATTCACGGCGATGATCATACCGTTCGGCGCTCCCATTGCTGCCGAATTTGCGTTGCATGCGCCCGATTACGAAAATTTCGCCCGTCGGCCTGTTTGCGGATGGATTTCGGGGCAACCGCTGGATGTGATCATGACCGAAAAATCGTATGCCGTGGCAGGCGCCGGTCACAATTTTTATGATGATAAGGCTGTGGCGATGCATATTTCGCTTCCCGAAAACAAATACGCCGAAATACACATATTTAACCCGTTCAAGCAGGGCAACGGCGACGCGATCCGGTTCGACTATACGGGGCAGGTCATAAAGGATGCGATCATCAACGGCGCGAAACAAAATTTTGCCGATTATCTGCACAAAAACAACATCAATCTTCAATATCCGCTGGTGGCCAATTATGCCGGGGCAATGATGAATATCAATTGTTTCGACATTCGGGGCGACGTTACTTATCTGTCGGCATCTGTTTTCGAATCGATCGATTATCGGTTTGCGGAAATCGATCCGTCCGTTTCCGAACCGACGTTGATCGACGATCGCATTGTTTTTTCCGCAACCTGCATCACCAATTTCCTGCAACCGGAACTTTGCCGGAAATACATGAAGAAACTGCACGGGCCGGTGGTTTACGGCGAAATTGCTTATCAATTGGTGAACCAAACCACCATGTACGTTACCGTCGACGATGTCCGGTCGGTCGACTTGTCGGAACCCGATAAACCGAAAGCCGTATGAACGAGATAGATAAAATACCGGAAGAAATATGGGTACACGTGATTCGACATCCGAACGATTTTTCGTGGAATTTCCTTGCGATGAAAATTATTCTTACCCGCCTGAATCTTAAAATGACCATGTACGGGAACGATGCCAAGATTTTGTCGCAGTGTTGCGACGAGCTTCGCGATTTGTTGCGCAAAAGCATCAATATCCCGAATGCGCAAAAAGACTTGAAACAAATACTTTCATTAATCAAATAATCATTATTTTATGAGAAAGGGATTGTTTTCGCCGAAGGAAGTTTCGCAAATGATTTCTCCCGACAATTTTTTGATATTGGCGGGAAGCGAAAAAGCGTTGGCCGAATTGCCGCGGGGAAATTGGATTGCGGGAACTACGCCGTATTTTATACTCGACTCGTGCGAAAAGGTCATTTCGCAAGACCTCATCTTTGTCAACCAATTGCCCGATTTTATTACCGGCGCCGAGATACAGGAATATGATGCGGCAAGCATCCGAAACATTTACGCAGACGCGCCCGATAACGGTTTTACGATGCTCATTCTGCCCAACGAGAGCGAAGTGCTGTTCGAATATGCTCTTAATGCGCCGAATTACGCGAAATTTGCGTGCAGCCCGGTTTGCGGATGGGTTTCCGGGCAATTGTCGGAGGAAATGGCCGAGAAACCGGCTTTGGCAGCATCGGGCATACATGCCGGTTTTACCAAAGACAGGGCTGTGGCGATGCATGTTTCGCTGCCGCCGGATAAATATGCCGAAATCAAAATATTCAGCCCGTTCAAAACAAAAGCGGAACCCGTAATTGTGTTCGATCGCGACGGTTGGACGCAGAAAGAGGCCGTTATCAACGGCGTGCGGCACAATTTTGCCGCATATCTTTCGGAAAATAAAATCGATACGGCCTATCCGCTGGTTGCCGATTATGCGGGAGCGCAAATCTGCGTCAGCTTCCTTAAAACGGAAAACGACACGGTATTTGCTTATGCGCCTCTTTTCAAAGGGCCGGAATACCGTTTGTCCGAACTCGATTCGGAGGCGCGGGAAATGCTGTTGCCCGAATCCGACTGCATTGTCTGTTCGCTGAGTTGCATTCTCAACTTTCAGCATCCCGAAATGTGCGGAAAATATCTCGACAGAATGCACGGGCCGGTTACTTTCGGCGAAATCGCATATCAATTGGTAAACCAAACTACCGTTTATCTTACGGTGGGAAATGTATCATGATGAACCCTCGCCGATCGTGACACTATTCCGACAATATTTCGACCGGATAATTGCGGCATCATTTTTGACGCAAAGTATTGCTTCGAAATTTCGTCAGGATTGTGTCACAATGAACAATACGGCAACGATATTCGAATGAAAAAAATATGACACTCAAAAGGCTTTTTGACAATAGTTGTGCGCTTTACGCCGACCGACTTGCCATCTCGTTTGTCAACGGGATTCCGATGACCTATTCGGAAATGAAGAAAAAAACCGATGAAATTATTCTTTTACTTGGCAGGATGGGAATCCGCAAAGGCGACAAAGTTGCCATTCTGAGCGGAAACATGCCCAACTGGTGTATCGCTTATTTTGCCGTTACGAGCATCGGCGCGGTGGCGGTGCCCATTCTTCCCGATTTTCATCCCGAAGAAATACAAAGTATTTTGCGGCATTCCGACAGCAAAGCGATTTTTGTTTCCGCCAAGTTGCGGGCAAGTATCGACAATTTGCAAAGTGCCGTTTTGGCACATAAAGTTGCCATCGAGGATTTTTCGATGATTTCGGGCGATTTGTCGGAGGCGCCCGTTGTTGCGTTCGAAGAACCGCACGAATCGGACACGGCGTCGATCATTTACACTTCCGGAACTTCGGGCCGCTCGAAAGGCGTGATGCTGAGCCATCGAAACATTACGTTCGATGCCGAAATGTGCCTGTACATTCAGGATATTAACAAAGAAGACGTATTTCTGTCTATCCTCCCGCTGTCGCACGCATACGAAAACACCATCGGGTTTGTTCTTCCCGTAATGATGGGAGCGTCTGTTTATTACCTCGAAAAACCGCCGTCGGCAAGCGTTCTGATCCCCGCATTGAAAAAGGTGCAGCCCACCACAATGTTGAGCGTTCCGCTGGTGATCGAAAAAATATACCGCGGACAAGTACTTCCCGAACTGACGAAGACTAAAGTAACGAAAGCGTTGTACGAGCACGTTGCGCCGTTCAGGAAACTGATGCATCGATTGGCCGGCGTAAAATTGCGGAAGACATTCGGTGGCAGGTTGCGTTTCTTCGGCATCGGCGGCGCCAAACTGGATGCGGTTGCCGAGCGGTTTCTGCTCGAAGCGAATTTCCCGTACGCCATCGGTTACGGGCTTACGGAAACGGCGCCGTTGCTTGCGGGCGCGAATCCTTCGCAGGTTCGTTATCAAGCCGTAGGACCCATCATGCATGGCGTTGAACTCAAAATCGACAATCCCGACCCGCGCACCGGCATCGGCGAAGTGGTTGCCAGGGGCGAGAACGTGATGCAGGGTTATTACCGTGATCCCGAATTGACGCGCAACGCTTTCACCGACGACGGTTGGTTCCGAACGGGCGACTTGGGCTGCTTGGACTCCAAAAATCGTCTTACCCTCAAGGGCCGGTTGAAAAACATGATTCTCGGGGCAAGCGGCGAGAATATCTATCCGGAGGACATCGAGTCGGTGATCAACAATGTCAACGGGGTAGTGGAATCGTTGGTGCTGGAGCAGAAAGGAAAATTGGTGGCGATGGTACTGCTCAACATGGAGGAATTGGAGAAAAGCTACCGGCAAATGCGCGAGGGTACCATTCAATATATCAGCGAGAAGAAAGAGGAATGGAATATCCGGAAGGAGGAATGGAACAAACAGGTGGATGTGTTTCTCGAAGAATTGAAAAAGAACGTGAACCGCCGCATGAACCGTTTTTCGCAAATACATTCCGTGATCGTTGTTTCCGCACCTTTCGAAAAAACGCCGACACAGAAGATTAAGAGGTATTTGTACAGTTAGAAGTTCCGAGAAAATTGATGGGTACGGCGATTGTCCTCGCCGAGATTTTTCGTTGATTTTTTCCTGCATAAAAAGAAACAAAAAGTCTTGATGTACGACAAGTTATCCTGTACATATCTTGTACCTATCCTGTACTTGTCCTGTACTATACCTTACTTGTCTAACTTTTCCAAAATATACGTTCGGATATTGAACAAAAATTATCGGGGAGTCACGAAGTGACGGCATAGAATAGCCGGGGATTTTAATCCACGCGATCGGATACGGAAGCCGAGTGCAAGTCACGAAGTGACGGCATAACCGATAATAAGGTGTCGCCGCTACGCGGCTTCGGTTCGGTTGGCGCATTCGATTCCCGGGCTCAGCATCCCGGGCTGATAGTATGCCTTTTATCGGCTCCGGCTTGCTCGCATTATTTCCGAAGTTAAAAGAAACCCTATCTTTGCCTTTGGAATTTTGAACCTCGAACCTTGAATTTCTTTTACCGCGCTTTTGGCCTAGTTATCGAATCGCAATGCGAATGTCCCGAACTGATGCCGGTCGGTGCGCCATCCGCCGTCGATGTTCGGATATGTTGCGGGGCGGCGCCCGAACATTTGGACGGAGCCGCGGCACTCGATAATTGGATGGAAGGACGGCCTTCGCAGATGCTTCTGAAGATTGCAGATGTTGCGCGGTATCTGATTGCGGACGGTCGGGAAATTACGATTTGCGCCTGCGACGGCGCTTCTTGGGACGACATCCGCCTCTATCTCTTGGGTTCGGCCATGGGCGCGATCTTGCACCAGCGCGGCATGTTGCCTTTTCACGGAAGTACCGTTTGCGCCGGCAACCGGGCGATTACATTTTCGGGGCCTTCGGGCATCGGCAAATCGACGTTGGCTGCCGCTTTGGTTGCCCGCGGCTATCGGATGCTTGCCGACGACGTGAGCGCTATTTCCTTTACCGACGCGGGCGTGCCGATGGTCAACCCCGGTATGCCGCAACTGAAACTTCGCGAAGACGCCGGCCGGCAATTGGGGCGCGATGCCGCGTTTGCACGGCCGCTCGGAAATCATGCCGGAAAACACGGTTATTCCGAACACGCCGCTTTCGTTTCCGAACCTTTGCCTTCCGCGACCGTTTATATTCTCGGCCGACACGCCGAAAACCGATTCGAAGACATCGCTTTGAAAGGAATGGATAAATTTCATGCGTTGCGCGTCAACACCTACCGTCCGTCTTTCGTAAAGGCGATGGGAACGGATCGCGTTCATTTCGATCTGCTCCGGAAGCTCGTCGAACACATCGACGTGCATCTGTTGTTGCGTCCCGCCGAAGGTTTTCGCATCGACGAACTGGCCGATTATGTTTCTCATTTGATTTCGAAATGACCGTTTCCGTAAAAAATACGATATTGGCGAGCTTCGATTTTATTTGTCGTTCGGCTTTCGTTATATGCCTTCTTGTTACTTTTATTATCGGCGCCTGCTCCATGAACGATGTCACAACCGATCCGTCTTGTCGTTTGGCGTTTTCCGTCGATACCGTTCAATTCGATACCGTATTCACCGCAACGGGTTCGGCTACCAAACGCCTGATGGTATACAACCCGAACAAACAAGCCGTCCGCACCGACATCGCTTTGGCGGGGGGCGCCGGTTCGCCGTTTCGGATCAATATCGACGGCATTGCGGCTGCAAGCGCAAAAGGAATCGAAATTGCGGCGAAAGACAGCATGTACATTTTCGTGGAAGCGACCGTCGATCCGCAAAACAGCGATTTGCCCGTCGTTGTTGCCGATTCCGTGCTTTTCGAAACCAATACCAACAGGCAGCGCGTTTGCTTGGAAGCGTACGGTCAGGATGTGTTTGTGCTGCGCAACGAAACCATCGGGAGCGCCGTGTGGTCGGGGCCTAAACCGTATCTCGTCTACGGGCGCCTGACGGTCGATACTTTGGAAACGCTGCGTATCGAACCGGGCGTGCATGTCTATTTGCACAAGGATGCGGATATTTACGTGAAAGGCTCCGTGATTGCCCAAGGCGAAGCGGATAATCCCGTAGTGTTTGCGGGCGACCGGCCGGAAAAAATGTATCGCGACATTCCGGGCCAATGGGGAAGCATCGTGTTCGGCACGGCAAGCCGCGACAATCTGCTGCGGCATGTCGAGATTCGCAACGGCACCAACGGGCTGATGTTCGGAAATCCCCGTTACGACCGTGTGCCCGCGCTTACATTGGATGCGGTTGCCGTCACCGGAATGTCCTATTCGGGGTTGATGGTCTTTGCGTCCGACATCGAAGCCGTCAATTGCCTGATTGCCGATTGCGGTACGTACACCGTCGGGTTGTTTTGCGGAGGCGCCGCGCGTTTTGTCCATTGCACCGTTGCCGGTAATTATTCGCCTTACATTCGCCGCAAAGCCGTTTCCGCTTTGACGGTATCCGAAACGTATCCCTTTGCGGGAAAGGAAATCGAAGGTAAAATTCCCGGCAATGTTTTTTTCGGAAACTCCATCGTTTACGGGACGATGAGCGAAGAAATATCGATCGGCGAATCCGTCACGTTTTCATTCGATCATTGTTTGCTGCGCACTTCAAAAAATACCGGGACATCGGAATTTACCGCCGTTTTAACCGATGCCGACCCTGCGTTTGCCGATCCCGCCAAAGGAAACTTTCGTTTGAAGAAGGATTCGCCGGCGCGCGATGCGGGAAATGCGTCATTGGATGCGGCGATAACCGAAGATTTGGACGGGGACAATCGTATTGTCGGCTCCGCGCCCGATTTGGGAGCATACGAGCAGAAACAGGAATGAACGCGGATGTTGTTATTAATCTCAACGAATGAAAAATGCGTCCTATCCGATCGCGGAATGAAGGATCGCTTTTGCTTCCGGGCCGGTGTGGAACAGCAAATCCAGGATGCTTAGGTCGGGCATGAATCCCGACTTATCGGAAAAAACCTGCGTGTATCGGGGTGCTCGGAAATCCGGATCGGGCGTCCGGCGATTGCTTTTGGGATGTATCCCGCTGCGCAGATCGACGATTCCGGCGCCGGCGTTCATGTATTCGTCGCTTTCCCGGACACGGAACGGTATTTTCATCAAACCGCACAAGGTTTTCAATATTTTCATGTCGAAATCGTACAGAAAACGATGCCGTTCTTCGAAGAATATCTTCAAATCATCAATATAATATTCATAGAACGGCGACCGGCGATAAGCCGATTCGATGGCTTTGAAATGCAGTTTCTGCCATGGCGTGTCGTACCCGATCTCCACCGCGGCAATCGGCGTTTTGGGGTTGTCGGTTTTTGCGATCGGAACGACGAGGTCGAGCAGTCCGTTGGCCGAATAAATCGTGCATCGGTTGCGGTAGGATTGCTTGTTGTAGTTCTCGTGCTTTTCGACGATAACGGTCGCGTTGTCCGACAACAGTTTGGAATAATACCGGATCGGAGCAAAATAGGCGACGGACAACAGAATGGTTTTCACGGACGGAAAGGTAAAAGAACAGAAAACCGACTTAAAGCCGGGGCCTCAAGTCGGTTTTGTTTATGATCTCGAATGTCGATTATTTTTTTGCCGGAGCAGCGGGGTGTTCCGTTTTGTACTTTGCGTTGATGCCCTCCAGCACCGATGCTGTGATGTCGAGACTCGGGTCGGCATACAATATTTTCGCATCAAAAGTATCCCCCAATATGTATTTATAACCTTTGTCTTTGTTATATATTTTCAAATAATCCATGATGGCTTGAATGATCTTGCGCTGCGTGACGGCTTGTTCTTCGGCCATTTGCATGCGATAGCTTTCGCTCAACTGCACCAGCGCTTGCTGGTCGGCGCCAAGCTGTTGTTCCATCTCAGCTAATTTGGCGCGTGTTTCAAGCCCTTTTTGCGCTTTATTCTGAAAATCGGTAACGTTCGATTGGAATTTCTTTTGTTTATTGGTCAATTCGGCATCCAATTTTTTCATTTTTTCTTCCAACTCGGCGGTCAGGTCTTTCGTCATCAGGTAATTTTGCGTCAACGAGTCGAGGTTGACATAAACGATGCTGCCGTCGGGCGCGGAAGTAACGGCGGATGCTTGAGGAACGGCTGTATCCGTTTGTTCCCCCTGTTCCGTTGTTTTTTGGCCGGCACAAGAAACCAACAAAAATGCTGCGACAACAGCGGGCATAAGAAGATTCAGTTTTTTCATTCGTAAAATGATGATTAAAATTTTAAAAACCTCGCAAAGATATACAACCAAATCAATATTGTATCTTAAAAATTTGAAAAATTGCTTTTTCCGCTGCGTTACCGGTTCTCGTGTTTCTTTTCGGATAAATATCGTTCGGCGTCGATGGCGGCTTTGCAACCGCTTCCGGCAGCCGTTACGGCTTGTCGATAAACGGAATCCTGCACGTCGCCGCATGCGAAAACACCCTCCACATTGGTTTTGGATGTCCCGGGTACGGTTTTAATGTAACCGTTGGCGTCGATTTCCAACCGGCCGCAAAACAACTCCGAATTCGGGTGATGCCCGATAGCCAGGAAAAATCCGTCGATCGCCAGCTTTTTCTCGCCCTCTTTTGTGTCGAGCAAGACACCCGTTACGGTTTTGTCCCCGATCACTTCTTTGGTTTGCGTTTCCCAAAGAATCTCGATATTGGGCGTGTTGAATACCTCTTGTTGCATGGCTTTCGATGCGCGCAGCTCGTTGCGGCGAACAATCATGTATACTTTGCGGCACAGCCCCGACAGATAAACGGCTTCTTCGCAAGCGGTGTCGCCTCCGCCCACCACGGCCACGTCTTTTCCTTTATAGAAAAAACCGTCGCAAGTGGCGCAAGCCGATACGCCGTAGCCTTTGAACTTTTCTTCGGACGGCAAACCGAGATATTTCGCCGTGGCGCCGGTAGCAATGATCAGCGTTTCGGCTTCGATACGGTGTTCGTCGTCTACGGTTACTTTGAAAGGCCGTTCGCTCAGATCGACATCCGACACATAGCCGAATCGGACATCGGTTTCGAACCGTTCGGCCTGTTTTTGAAGATCGTCCATCATCAATTGTCCCGTCACGCCTTGCGGATAGCCGGGATAATTGTCGATTTCGGTGGTGGTGGTCAACTGCCCGCCCGGCTGCATTCCGGTGTACAACACCGGCGATAGATTGGCGCGTGCGGCATATATGGCTGCGGTGTAACCGGCGGGGCCGGAACCGATAATCAAACATTTGATTTTTTCGGGATTTGAGTCTGTTACCATTGTTTATGATTTTTTGGTTAACGGATTACGGTTTGTTTTGTGAGGAAAGTGTTTCTTCGCCAAACCGGATGACAAAGATATAAAAATCGAGTAAAACCGGAAAGAAAAATATCCCCGATCAACAGCAACCGGAGTGGCGAAGCCCTGCAAGGATCGCCGAAGGCAATCCGGTTGGGCCGATCCGTAAAATTATTGCGCCAACATACTTTTTACCTTGATCCTTCATGTCATATAAGCAATGATTTTAGGAGCCGAATCAGATTCCTAAAATCTACACTAAAGATTTTAGGCCCTTACGTAGATTCCTAAAATCTACA
>JAVBRP010000328.1:0-7016 GCA_031547815.1 Bacteroidales bacterium
TTTCATCTTTGACCTCCATTTTCGTAACAGATTTTATAAATATCGTGCACCGCCCAAATTTCATTGTCAGTATGCAACGCCCACCAATGCTCGTTAAGAAAATCCCAACCGCCGTATTTTTTCAGATAAAAATAAGCGCTCTGGACATTCATTTTGTAAGCATCTGCAAAGGCAGGCACAATGTATGTCATAAAACTTATTTTGTCGCTTGTGGCTTTATCTAACACTTTTTCTTCCATTGGATTTCAGTTTTTGTTTCTTAGATACAAAGTTACATCATTACCCAAAGATATCACCCTCTATTTCGCATCATTAATTTTACTTATTTTCCCTTCACCTTCACATTCCGAAACATAAACGAGTTGTCACTTTTTGCCTTTGCCGACCGCGCTGTCGTCTGCTCGCAGATAAGTTTTGGCAAGCGGCTCGTTATTTATTATCATTTATTTTTTTCAAATATTTAAATTTAGTTCCATTTTCAACATATCGTAAATTTCCGTCCATTGTTTTTTATAGAAATCGGTAGTTTTATCCGATAATTGTGAAAAAGTTTTTGAGTTGTAAAACATATCGGCAGCATCATATTTATCAATATTTTGCTCTGTTATTAGTCCTTCTATTATTGGTCGAGAAATATGCTTTACGTTAATGTAATATTTTTTGTCTATCGGCTCAATCATTTGCAACGAACGAACAGTGCAAAGACAAATTTGGTGAGTCGGTCTGTGGTGAGCAAGCTCTTTCAGAAAATCCGGTTTGGAAACCATTCCGGCAAGATAATCATCAATGCGGTCGTTCACATCATCGTTGGCAACAGGGCCTTCTACAATATCATAATCGTGCTGCTGTTCTTCTGTAATCGGATTTCGATTAAGAATGACAAAATCAAGCCATTTTTCATTATAATCGGTAAAACGAAGCACTTTATACATGGTATCGGTAAATGCTCTTTCATAAAATTCAAACTCCGAAACAACGCCGGCTGTTTTGTAAAATCTGCCTGTTCGCGTTGCCCAATATTCTGCCTGCGAACGTATATTGGTAACATAAAACCCTTTGCCAAAATCAAGATTGCTTCTGCCTTTTGCCAAGTCAATTTCGCTGACGAGCATATAACTTCCGTGAAATACTTTCATTTCAGGCCTCCATTTTGACGACAAATTTCAAACATATCGCGTACGGCCCAAAATGGATTGTCGGTATGTAATGCCCACCAATTTTCATGCAAATAATCAAGTCCGCCGTATTGTTTTAAATACCGATAGGCTATTTGTACGTTCATTTTGTATGCTGCCGCAAATTCGGGAATGATAAATGAAATGAAACTGATTTCATCGTGATTTTCCTTACTTAATACCTTATTTTTCATATCAAATCACTTTTTACAAAATTACACTTTTCCCGCTATAATATGTTTGAAATTCGGTTTTCCGAAGGCCGGTTTCATTTCTCCTTTACCTTGACATTCCGAAACATAAACGGGTTGTCGCTGATAAGATATTTTTTGCCGCTTTTGACGGTCAGATTTTTGATCGTGATCTCCTTGGTGATCACATACGGATACTTTTCTTTAAATGCTTCGCTCGTGTAATTCTTGTTGAAATTGGCGAAAATTTTCGGCCCGCGGAAGTCGCCCGCCGGGTTGCTGTCATCGATGACAAGCCCGTCAATCGTTATCTTTTTCGGCATGTAGCATGTGTACCCGAAATCATGCTGTCCCGAATAGCTGCCGCCGATCAAAACGGCGTCGGACCGTTCGCCGTTGCGCGGAACGAATTGGCAGTTGCGTATGACGATCTCGCCGTCCCACGTGCTGCCGTAGTCGCTGCGCAAATTGATGAAGGTGGAGCCGCATACTTTGGAGTTCTCTATGAGGAATACGCCGCCCCCGATGAGATTAATGCCCTGACGCCCGAGAACCGAGTTCCTGATTGTCGCGTTTACCACGCCCATGTGCGCGTCGAAGCGCGAAAACTCCACGCTGTCGAACATAATATTTTTTGAATAGTTCGAAGCGAAAATTCCCCACAGGTTTGCGTCGTGGATATTGTTGATCTGTTTGCAATTCCGGAAAGTTACGTTGGTCGACCGGTTAACCGTTACGTCGTACGTGCCCATCGAAACCGGCGCGTTTGCGCGGCCGATGGTAATGTATATTTTATGCCCCGACAGTTTACAGTTCTGTACCGTTACCTCGGTGCAGTTCGATATCGCGATGAACCCGTTATAAGGCGCACCGTGGTCAAGTTCGCCCGTGACGGTGTGATATATCCCGTCGACCGTCACGTTGGAACGCGTAATCCCTATGCCGCGCGAATAGTATGTGTAGCGCGATTCGGCCTGGTTGGCTATGGTGGTGAAATATCCGCCTTTGACGGTCAACGTTTCGGCGTCGATCGGATAAGCGGTCATCGAAGAAATATTGGCATAATCCCATATAATGGGGGCTTTCATATCCACCTTGCCTTTTTTGTCGACAACAAACACGTCAGTCTGAGCAGCGCCGTTATTCACGTTCAAACCCTCGCGGATGTAGCGCATGGTGTTGTTGTCGGTTACAACGATAAACGAATTGTGCGGAAGCGACAAATCGAGTTTCTTTTGATTTTTCGCGAGCGTTTTCACGGTCGTTACCGGAGTGGCGGGAAATTTGGACGACACGTTGAATATCTGAGCGGAACGGTTGTCGACCGGGACTTTCGAGTCGTCGATGATGAATTTGGCATCGCCCCAGTCGGTGTCGGTTTGTATTTGAGCGGTCTTGCCTGCCGTGCCGATGTAATAGGTTGCACCCGCATCGGCGCGCACCTTCAATCCTGCCTCATTTGCAGCGGCATGCGCCTTGATGATGGCGTCGAAGTCGTCGGTGGCGCCGTCGCCCGCGGCGCCGTATTCGCTGTAATATACGACTTTATCCTGCCGGGTTGAACTTGCCTCGCGGGTTGCTTCCTGTTTGGACCATCCGGCTTGACCGAATAGAAAAATTGCAAAAGCCGGAACAATGTATTTTGTTAATGTCTTCATTTTTTTTGAGTTTTTATTTTTATCCGACAATATTACACATTTTTTTACTTGTATACGTTCAATGCGTCCCACATCGCCCAAAAATTTTGAGGCGGCACGTCTTCCTGCACGTTATGGACGGGTGCGAAAACAAACCCGCCGCCGGGGGCCATGATGTCGATGATGCGCTTTACCTCGTCTTTCACTTGTTCGGGAGTGCCTTTGTTCAAAGTCGATTGCGTGTCGACGCCGCCGCCCCAAAATGTGAGGTCTTTCCCGAAATCTTTCTTCAAGCCTTTCAATTCCATGTTTTTGGCGGTAAACTGCACGGGGTTCAGAATATCCACGCCGGCATCGATCAAATCGGGAATGATCGGACGGATGGAGCCGCAACAATGCAGAAATACCTTCACGTGCGGCAGCCGCTTTTTCACATGCGTGAACAAACGCTTCATGCGGGGAATAACGGTCGCACGCAACACGTCCGGATCCAATATGGTGGTGTCTTGCGCGCCGAGGTCGTCGCATTCCGACACCACTTGTATCTTGTGTTCGTTACCCGTTTTCAACGCCCAATCGATAACGGAGTCCCAATATTTGATCTTATCGTCCAAAATGATCTCAAACAGAGCCTCAACGCCTTCGGGATCGAGCATGGTATCGAGAAACCAGCTTTCGTAACCGCGTATCCGCAGCGAGTTTTCGGTAAATCCGGCAGTATTGCGATCGGCGATGCCGCAAAAATCGCCCACCGCTTGTATTTGCCGATTCATGCATGTTTCCAGATCGACAATGTACGACGGCCAATCGGGACGCGGCAACTTGTCCAAATGATGCGAAATATCGTCGCAGCCGTCTAACGGAGAGCTTACCATGTGGAAATAAATGTCCTTTCCTTCTTCGTAAATCCACTTGCAGCCGTAAAAATCGTACACGGTAATTCGGTTTCCCTCAACGATCTTCTTATTTTCGTATTCCAAAATGCGCGTGGCGCCGATGCGACGCGTGTCCGACTTCAATTTGATCAGATTTTCTTCCGTCGGGGTGATGATCTGCTGTATCGGGTCGACCATTTCGGGATTATATGCAACGGATAACTCACGAAATGCCATCGCCCTTTGGTATGCGTTTTTGGTGATGGCCGTCACCGTCGTTCCCGAAAGATCATACGGGATGCGGTCAGGCTCTTCGTGGTTCAACGATTTCGATATTCTTTCTCTTCCGTTCATGATTTTATTTTTTTATTGATGATTTTAGAATTATATGTTGTTTGTTTAATGCCTTCTGTTTTCACCCCTAAATCCCCTAAAAGGGACTTTCGCAAAGCGCGGTATACCGAGACTCCCCTTTAGAGGTCGGGGGTAAAACATGATGAAAATCCTTAATTAAGCAACATTAATTGATGAGTTTACATTTTTATCGGTTTGATCTTCGGCAACAACAATTGTATGATGACCAGCGCGATGAAATATCCGATCGCCGCAACGGTAAACGGAATGACGTAACCGTCGAGTCCGGCGTCCTGCAAAGCCATTCCGATAAGCAGCGGAGCGATGACGCCGCCGATTGCGCCCGCAAATCCGCCCAATCCGGACACGGATGCCGTCACCTTTTTCGGGAAAACATCGCCCATCAGGCTGAACATATTGGCCGACCAGCCGCAATGTCCGCCCGCAGCCACGGCAATCAATGCAACGGCCGCCCATACGTTGTCCAAATAGGGAACAAACATAACGGGCAACGCACAAACCGCACAAGCCGCCATGCTCAGTTTCCGTCCGCGATTCAGGTCGCTGCCTTTCCGCAACAGCCGTGACGACAACCACCCCAACAGAATACCTCCGCCCCAGGAAACCAAGTAGATGGTGAAAAAGGGTAATCCGATCTCGGAAAGATTCAATCCGAATTTCGTTTTCAGGTATTTGGCGCCCCAAAAAAGATAGAACCACCATATCGGGTCCGCTGCGAATTTCCCGACAAGGATGGCCCAAGTGGCGCGGTATTGCAACAGTTTCGAATAAGGTACTTTCTCCGTCGTGGCTTCTTCGGCATCGCTCAGGATATAGTCCAACTCGGCCTTGTTGACCTTTTTGTTTTGTTCGGGTTTGGAATACAGCTTCAACCACAGGAAAATCCATATAATCGCCACCGGGAAAGTCCATACGAAAGCGGCGCGCCAAGTATCGAAATAAGCCACCACCAAAGGAATGACCAATGGCGCGGTCATGGTGCCGACATTGGCGCCGCCGTTGAAAAACCCCACGGCAAGCGCCCGTTCCTTTTTCGGGAACCATTCGGTTACGGTTTTAATGGCCGACGGGAAATTACCCGACTGCCCGACGGATAGAGCGAGGCGGCTTGCAGCAAACCCTATCCACGACGAAACCAGCGAATGTATCATTTGCGCTGCGCTCCACAAACCCACCGATATGGCGTATCCTTTTCGGGTGCCTATCCGGTCGATGAATTGCCCCATGAACAGGAAACAAATGGCATAGCCGAACATGAAAGCCGAATTGATGTAGCCATATTCCTTTTCCGACCATCCCAGGAAAAACGGGCTTTCGGGGTCTTGCAGAAACGGCGCCATCACGCCCAGTGCGGCTCTGTCTACATACAACAACGTGGTAGCCAGGAACAGCAAGGACAAAATGTACCACCTGATGTTACTTTTCTTTTGTTCCATTTTTTTGCGTTTTATTCTTCAATATATAATTCTTGTGTCGTTTCTTCTTTCCCGAATAGTTTACCATGTTCAATCGGGATATCGACAATCGTATGATCGCCCGGTCTGCTTCCCCGCATGAAAGCTAATCGGATGATGAGATTATTGATTAATTTCTTATCGTTAACATAATCTAAAGACCAAAATGTGTATTCGTTATTCGATTCCGAAAATTTGTCTTTCGGCTCGGCGCTTATTATTTCAATGTCGGGGGAAAAAGGGAGATAATCATCTTTTACGTTCTTTCTCGTCCGTATTTTAACGGCATATTTTTCGTTATTGTTGTACGAAAAGTTTAATGAACCTAAACAGAGCGCATCCTTGTTATCTTTTACAAAACCGACGTAAAATTTAATTTTGGAATTGGGAATACTCCCCGATATTATTTTATGATCGGCTTGAATGATCGAATTCTGCTTATAATCAAAGATTTCATAACTATCCTCTCCTTCGCCACATCCGTAAACCGTCGTTTTGTATGTATCGGAGGAAAATTCGATATTATCGCAATTCTTATCGGTCGTCATCATCAATTTTGGAGGTTTCTCGAAAGAATAGATTTCCACTTTTATATTTCTCCCCCCGACCTCGCATCCCGTGCATGTTTTCGTCGTTGCGGTATACTTGGCGATATAATGTTCAAGGACATTATGTCCGTCGGGAATAATAAAAACAACCTTATAATTTACCTCAACGGTTTTATAATCGTACCCCGAATTTTCATCACCCGACAGAATATGAAAACTCGACATACTTTCATCGGAAAAAAGCGCATTACTTACTTTTTGATTTACGGTATCGGCCAAAAGCGGCTTCTCCGGTGATTGTGATTCTCCGGATTCAACACTCGTTTTCGGTTTACAGCCGAGCAACACTGTGCCGAATAACAACAATAACAGCACTTTATTCATATTCACATTTGTTTATGGATACATCAGAAATTGATTTTATTATCCCTATTTCGTCGCGCGCGCAACGCCTTTGATATAACCAACCGATTCGGCCGCCGCCGCAAGGGTATCATCTTTGTTTGCGGTCAGTTCGATGCTGCAACATCCGTCATACTTCACTTTGCGCAACATCCGCACAAACGCGGGAAGATCGACAATGCCGCGGCCCAGCTCGCAAAGTTTGCCGTTTTTACTCGCTTCGGTCGCGTCGTTCAGGTGAATGTCGAACACCCGTTGCCGGTATTTTTTCAGATCGGCTATCGGGTTGAACCCGGCGCGTGTATCATGCGCAAGGTCCAAACACAGACCGATGCGGGGGTCGAGGTTTTTCACATGAT
>JAVBRP010000035.1:0-4892 GCA_031547815.1 Bacteroidales bacterium
GAAACCTGAAACTATTCATCCCTCAACGCTTCTATCGGTTTGATCCGTGCCGCTCGTCGTGCGGGAACGAAGCCCGCTATGGTACCCGAAATGATCAGTACGGCGGTTGCTCCCAAGGCAACGCCGAAATCGGCTTGCGGATTGAGAAAAAACGAATCGGCGGATGCGAACATCGGCGAGAGCACTTCCAGCAAACCCACGCCCGCCACCAAGCCGAAATATCCCGCAAAGGAGGTGATGAAAACCGATTCGAGCAATATCAAGCCGATGATGGATCGCGGCGTGGCGCCGAGCGCTTTGCGGATACCGATCTCTTTGGTGCGTTCCTTCACCACGATCACCATGATGTTGCTCACCCCGACGATGCCCGCGGCAATCGTTCCCAAACCGATAATCCATACAAACAGGCTGATGCCGAAAAAAAGGCTGTTGATTTGCTGAAAGTTTTTCAGGTTATCGCGAATCCAAAGAGCGCGCAAATCCTTGGGATCGAAACGAAAACGTTTGGCGAAATCTTCGCGCAACATTGCCAGCGAGGTCTCGTTCTCGGCCAACGTCATGTCGCCCGTAGTGTACATGACATTGTTGATCCGATTGCTTCCCGCAAATACTTTCTGCGCTGTGGAAATGGGGACGTATGCCACGCGATTGTCGTATTTGCTGGCGTCTTCGTAAATACCGACCACTTGGAACGGTATGCTTCCGATCTTGACATATTCGCCGAGCGGTTCCTCGCCGTGCCGAAACAATTCGTCGACAATAATTTGACTGATGATGACAACTTTGCGGATTTCGCGAACATCTGTTTCGTTGATAAAGCGTCCCGTTTTGATATTCGCCTGCTCAATATTTTTCATTCCCGGATGAACGCCGTTGATGTCGAAACTTCCGTATTCCTTTTTGTACGAAAGTTTATTGTTTTCGAACCAGACCCACCGTCGCGCCGAAAAATTATCGGCTTGCGGCACCAGATATTTTACGCGGTTGTAATCGTCGTTGGTCAATCGTATTTCGCGCCCTGCCTGCATACCGTCGTATGCCACCGACGTACGTCCTCCCGAAATACGGATCGTGTTGACGGCGTCGCCTTCAAACTGTTTCTTGACGCCGTTTTCCAACCCGACGCCCGACCCCAGCAAGATCACCAGCATGAAAATACCCCACGCCACACTGAATCCGGTAAGAAACGTACGGAGTTTGTTCTTACGGATGGTGCTGAAAATTTCCTGCCATTTATCTAAGTCGAACATCTATTCATTTTTAGTTTTTGATTTTTGATTTTTGATTGATCAAGAAATTAATTAGCGAATGAGGTCAATCAAAAATCATCAATCAAAAATTATCAATTAAAATAATCCTCTTCAATCACTCCGTCTCTCAGGCGGATCACACGTTGGGTCATGGCGGCAATGTCTTGCTCGTGCGTGACGATGACGATGGTGATGCCTTGATCGTGCACTTCGCGCAGCATGTTCATGATTTCGACGGATGTTTTCGAGTCGAGCGCTCCGGTTGGCTCGTCGGCCAGGATCACTTTGGGTTTCGAGATCAATGCGCGCGCAATGGCTACTCTTTGCTTCTGGCCGCCGCTCATCTCGTTCGGCGCGTGGTGCGCCCATTCGGTAAGGCCGACTTTTTCCAGATATTCCATCGCTATTTTGTTGCGTTGGCGACGTCGCACGCCTTGATAATACAGCGGCAGCGCAACATTTTCCATCGCATTTTTAAAACTGACCAAGTTGAACGATTGAAAAACGAATCCCAGAAATCGATTGCGATAATATGCGGCTCTCGCCTCGTTCAGCCGATACATCAGCGTATTGTTGAGCTTGTAGCTTCCCGTATCGTAATTGTCTAATATACCGATGATATTGAGCAATGTCGATTTTCCGGAGCCGGACGCGCCCATAATCGAAACCATCTGACCTTCGGGTATATGCAAGTTTATCCCCTTCAACACATGGAGTTTATTATGTCCGATGCTGTACGATTTATTGATATCGGTAAGTTGAATCATTTTGACCTTATGACAAGCGTTTTGTTAAGTTCCGCACGCAAAAGTAAATAAATTTCGACAACATGTATTTAATACGTGAAATTAAAGTTTCAAAGCCCGATAAATCGAGGCCGGCCGAATGCAAATCCGGTCACTCCCATTCCACTTTTATTTTTTCCTCGTCCTTATTTTGTTTTTCCCTGCCCGACCTCTTGTTTCCTTTGTCGGTTGCGGTTTCTTTTTGCGGCTCGTCTTCAAAGGTGAAGCGAAGTTTCCCGGTATTGCTCGAAGCGGCCGGTTGCGGCAAACTGTCTTTCTTAAACCACCCGAATTCTTCGTTCAGCATATTTTTCAACGACTGTTTTTCCCGTTTGATGTCCGTTGCAACGGATGCTCGCGCCGATTGCCTGTCGTACGCTATTTTGAAGTCGTCGCCTTTTCCCGTCACTTTCAAATAAATGGCCGCGCGTTTGCCGCCGTCCTCCGCATATTCGTTTTCGTGATTTTCCCTCTTTGCCTTGCGCGCTTTGGCTGCCAACAATTCACTCAACAAAACTTTCACGCGATACGTATAACTGTTGTCGAAAAGATGCGTCCCCGATCCGGAAATATTGACCGTCGACGATTCGATATTCGTTTCGGGCAGCGTTATTTCGCCGTTTCGGATGGATATTTGCGTGCGAAGCGTCGAAAATCGGATATTCTGCAATTCCTCCAACGCCACGAACCGCGAAAGATTTTCCATCGGCTCGAATCCCGTCAGCTCGCCGCCGGCAAGTTCCAATTTGCTTTCCACCTTGATTTCGTCTTTCCGCAAGCGCATTTTGTTGTCCCATCCGACCGCAAAACCGATGTCGCCCGACAATCGGCCTTTCAGATGCTCGGCACGAACCACGTTTTGCGAGAAATTATCGAACGATTGAAACAATCGGCGGATATCGATCCGGTCGAGCATCGTTTCGCCCAGCACAAAAATATTGTTTGCCGCATCGTTCGCAACCGTACCGCTACCGATAACTTTCCCCGACATCGCGGAAAAATTGATCGACCGCACCGACATGACCCGCGGTTGGTAAGTAATATGCGTTCGCAAATCTTCGGCTTCCAGCTTTTGATAACGAAATGCCGACGCCGTCAGGTCGATATCGAAGATAATATTTTCGGGAAGCAGCAAAGGAGCGCTTTCCGACGGTTTACCCGCAGCCGGCTTCGCATTTGCCGCGCCCGACGCCAACAACGAATCGACGCATAAGTTGCGGGAGGCGACTTTTGCATTCAGAAACATGGTTTTGTTTCTGCGCAACATGTAGGGAATCAGCCGTTCCATCGATCCGTCCACCTTAAAATCATTGCCGTTCACAACAAAGGAAAGATTTTTCGACGTGATTTGCTTATCGAATCGGATGTCGCCGTTGATCGCGGCAATTCGATATTTACGGTTGCTCAACACGATCGATGCATCGCCGAGTTTCAACGAACCCGTCACATCCAACCGGTCGATGTCCTCCGCTTTTTCGAGCGACAACCGTTTCAGTCGGGCCTCTGCCGTCAAATCAGCGTTCACCCGCCCTTTCGCGAAAGCTATGTCTTTAAGCCGGATAAATTGATGAAGTTGTTCCAAATCCGCACTGCCGTTTATTTTGAGCACGGCTTTCGGATTGCTGAAATCGCGGAGCAGCAAACTCCCTTTCACGACGCCCCCGCCGATGTTGCATCCGAAATTGCGCACATTCAAAACGCTTGTGGCGCGCTTGTTTTGCTCGCCGGAAGTAAACGTCCCGGAAAACGACAGATCGGATAATTTGATTTTGGTATTTCGTCGGGCGATCAACCCTTTCTCCATCCCGAATTTCGCTTCGACGCGCGGTCGCTTTCCGTTTCCCGCAAGGCCCTTGATGTTTGCCGAAAAATCGAAAATCCCCTTACCGGGATAATCGCTCAACAGCCGGCCGTATTGTTCGGGCAACAGCGACACGCATGAGGCATAATCCAGCCGGTCGCCTTCGAAGTGCAGATCGAGATCGACCGCGTCGCCCGTCGCAAATCCACCCGACACGTTCATTTTCATTTGCGCCAAAGTAATTTCGCTTTTGCGGATGGTAAACTTATCGCCGTCCGCATCCAGCTTTCCCGACAGTTCCAGCGCCTTGTCGCGGATATACACATCGCCGTCCACGGAAAAAAGCCGCACCGCCCCTTCCCAATCGGCGCCCAGCGAATATTGTCGCGAGGCGAACCGACCGTTGAGATGCGCCTTTTCGGCATGCAGGGAAATAACCGTATTGCTTCGTTTGTGGCCGTAGTACACGCCGACATTGCGCAACGTCACGTTTTGCAGTTCTATCGGCGTCGATTTTCCGTCGGTTGTTTCCGTCGTTTTCCAAAAAATAAAATTATGACGGCCGTTCTTATCTGTCAGCATGTTAATGTTTCCGTTGCACACTTCGATCTTGGTGATGCGAAAATCCTTCCGCAACAAGCGAAACAAATTCAATTCGGCGAAAACGCTTTCCGCCGAAAGCAATCGGCGGCCGTATTGCGCATCGAAGCTCAACGTGTCGAAATCCCGGGCGGGACTCATTTCCACGTGCCGAAATTCGACCGCGGCGCCGGGAAACTTGCGGAATAGCGA
The DNA here is from genome assembly GCA_031547815.1 of Bacteroidales bacterium. Classification (GTDB taxonomy): domain Bacteria; phylum Bacteroidota; class Bacteroidia; order Bacteroidales; family UBA4181; genus JAIRLS01. Next base: position 4,629 of record JAVBRP010000035.1, read on the forward strand.
AAATCGGGCCGATTGTACCCGAATTCGCGAATTAACGTTCTCGTTGATGCTTTCGATCACAAACCGGACGACCTCGTCTTCGAAAAAATAGGAAACAACCGCACCGGCGGATACCGTCAAAACGATAACGGCCGAAAAGCCGATGATTATTTTCTTCAAGTACCGATTCATCCGAAAAGCAAATTCATGCGCCGTAACCGCAAAATGACAAAGTCAAAGAGTGTGCCGAATATATCCGTCATTTCACGCTTTGCGTCTTTGCGT
>JAVBRP010000257.1:0-10083 GCA_031547815.1 Bacteroidales bacterium
CTCGGTTTTTTCATGCCGGCTGCGTAATGATGCAATTGCTTTTGATTAATACCGGTCATGCGCTCCAAGGCCGATTTTGAAAATATCTTTGCGTAATAATTCAAAAGGCTTTGCGTATCGAAGCGATACTTTATTTCATAATCGACTTGGAGAATTTCGGGCAATTTGTCCTTACTCCGCGATTCAATGAATAAATGCAGACCTTCAAGAACATTTTTTTTAGCTTCGTCAACGGTATCGCCTGCACCGTAAACTCCCGGACAATTGATGGCGTACGCCCCGTAATGATCATTGCTTCTTGCTATTTCGATGATCAATTTTTCCATCTTCAACATATTTAATTTTATCGATTTCCCCGCTCATCTTCCTTAAAGTGAAAGTTTCTATTGAAGCCCCAAATCCCTCATAATGCTTTTCCTGAGACCTTCGGGCATTTCTTTGGCTCCGTGGTAAGGTATCGGCGGTGACAGATTACCTTCCTTTTCGTAAAAATAGTGACTGCCTGTTGCTCTGACAAACTTCCAACCACTCTTCGTTATTTTTCGATGAAACTCGGTATACTTCATGAATGAGATGCGTTCATTCGCGATGCAAAGGTAACCATGTCGTTACTCGCCTGCAAATAAAATTAATATTTTTTTACCTTTGTACTTTCTTTTGCATCATCGCCCCGAACAACCCCAACCGTGTACCGAAACACCATATCCGTAAAGGAAGCCGAAGAAAAAGCCGCAAATATGTGCAGCCGGAGAGAGTATTGTCGCAAGGAAATGTTCGAAAAAGCTATTTCGTGGGGATGCGTTCCGTCGGATGCGCAAGAGGTTGTCGATTTTCTTGTCAAGCACGGTTTTATTGACGACCGGCGGTATGCGGAAGCCTACGTGAAAGACAAATGGCGATTCAACAAATGGGGGAGAATAAAATTGACGTACATGCTGCGCGGGCAAGGTGTAGGCGATGCCGATATTCGCGCCGGATTGTCGGCAATCGGCGAGGATGCATATACCGAACTGTTGGCGGACGAGTTGAAGAAGAAGCGAAAAAGCATTAAATCGGACAACGAAGCCGAAATCAAAGGGAAACTGTTTCGTTTTGCCGCCGGTCGGGGGTTCGAATCCGACATTGTTGCCGAAATCATCCGAAACATGATGTAAATATATGATTCCACGGATATTGCTCGCGTTACAAACGCGCGCATGCATCACCCGAAAACCCGTCGCTCGACCGCATGCGCCGGAATTTTGGTACGTTGTTTGTTGGCCGTTGAAAACAATGATTTTTGTAAGATGAAGATGACTCGGTTTTTTCTTTGCGCCTTTTTTATCGCGTGTTCGGCGGCGGGTTTTGTGTCGTGTTCGGGCGGCGGCGGGCAAACTTCCGCAACGACGGAGCCGATTTCGTCCGATTCGGCAACCTGCGACTATGCGCGCGGCTACACGTCGGAAAAACGCGGCGACATTACCCTGCTTACGGTTTCCAACCCCTGGCAGGGCGCGCAAAACGTGATGTTTCGTTATGTGCTTTGCCCCAAAGGCACAAAAGTTCCCGACAAATACGCACAATACACCGCCATATACACACCCGTGGAGCGCGTCATTTGCATGGCGACCACGCATGTTGCCATGTTGTCGGCCATCGGGAAAACATCGAGCATCAAAGCCCTGTCGGGAAGTGCGTACGTTTCCGATCCCGAAGTGCGACAGGCCGTTGCCGACGGACGGATCGTCGATATCGGCTACGACCAGGGGCTGAACTACGAAAAGATCATCAGCCTGAAGCCCGACGTTATTTTTGCTTACGGCGTGGGCGGCGAGGCAGCGGGAAGCATGGCGCGGCTTGCCGATTTGGGGCAAAAGGTCGTGTTCAACGCCGAGTATTTGGAACGCACCGCATTGGGAAAGGCCGAATGGATAAAGTTCATGGCCGCTTTTTATCGATGCGAAGATCAAGCGTCCCGACAGTTCGAAACGATCAGGAATGAATACTTGTCGCTTTGCGAAACGGCGAAAAATGCCGAAAACCGTCCCACCGTGTTGTGCGGACTGCCGTGGCAGGGAATATGGTACGTACCCGGCGGGGAAACAACCGTTGCGGCAATGATAGCCGATGCGGGCGGCGATTTTCCGTGGAAGGATAACCGATCGCACGAAAGTTTTCCGATCGGTATCGAAACCGGCGTGAGCAAAGGCGGTAATGCCGACCTGTGGCTCGACACCGGCGCCGCTCGCTCGCTCGGCGAAATAGTGGCGACAGACGAGCGTTTGTCGTTGATCAAGCCTTTCCGCACGGGTATGGTCTACAACAACTGTGCGCGGACGGGCGCGGGCGGCGGCAACGATTTTTTCGAATCGGGCGTGGTCAACCCGCACATTATTCTGAAAGACATGATCAAGATTTTTCATCCCGATCTGCTTCCCGATCATGCGTTGTATTATTATATGAAATTGGAATAAGGATAAGCCGTTGACTTTTTTATCGGAAACATGAAAGTGGTGCTTCTCGCGGAATAAATTTGCACTTTGCCTCCCGGCGCCTTTGTGTGATTATTCTCTCGCCAAGACGCCAAGATGCAAAGCAAGTGCATAAAACTCGGCCGTGCGAGGTGTAAATTTGTCGCTTTCATATAAAATTTCAATCGCAAAACGATGAAATAATAAAAATAATGTATAGGTTTGTTTGATTTTTTTTAACCGGTTAATTCAATGAATAAGATTGATTCTCTTATCGCTCCGCAAACGAAAGAGTTTGTAAAACTTTGTCGCAAATATTTCGAATATGTGGAAAAGCTGCCCGACAAGAAGATTGCAGACTTTTGGACGATCCAGCTGCGCCTGCTGCCCGAAATTTACAGCGGCATATTTCGGCTTCCGCCAATCGATGCGCGCTATTCGTCGGATGTCGAAAAGTTTGTGACCGAACGCGAGTACAACAAGATACTCGGCAATTTGACTTCGTTCGTCGGCGCATTGGACAAGTTTCCCGATTTCAACGACCTGAGCCATCCGGGAACGCTCAAAGTGGTGGAAGCAAGCCTGTCGGAAATGTTGACCGACATTTATCAGGAGTTGAAGGATTTCGTGCTGCTTTACGAAACGGGGACGCTCGAAAATATGAACGACGCCATTGCCGATTGTTTCGATACTTTCGAACAATACTGGGGCGTCAAATTGTTGGGTGCAACGCGCATCATTCACGTAAATCTGTATCAGCATCGTTATGCGGAGTCCAAGAAGGCTTCGCAGTTGGATGTGAACATCGAGGATGTTATCGATGAGTCGGATTACGGTGGCGATGACGATTCGGAATAAGTAATCGCGGTAAAAGAAAATGTAAAACATGACACCATAAATGTTTGTACCCGAAATATCAAAAGAGGAACTCCATGCGTTAACCCTGGTACATTTTGAAGGGAGAATTCGAGTGATCGAACATCCCGGAGAAGTCGACGCCGTCATCGGTCGATTAAAATCATCGCCCGTGTTGGGGTTCGACACAGAAACGCGCCCTTCTTTCACCAAAGGGAAAATAAATCGGGTAGCATTGTTGCAATTGGCAACCGCCACGGAAGCCTATTTGTTTCGCCTTTGCAAGATGAATATTCCGAAAAATCTGCTGGCTTTGTTGGCCGATCCCGATATTTTGAAAATCGGGGCAGCCATCAAAAACGACATCGACACATTGCACCGCGCCGCAAAAATTCAACCGCGCGGGTTTGTCGATCTGCAAGATATGGTACAAAAATTCAACATCAAAGACATCGGCTTGGCCAAAATGGCCGGTATCGTGCTGGGTGTGCGCATTTCAAAATCGCAGCAACTGTCGAATTGGGAAAACGACGTGCTGACCGAAGCGCAACAGCGATACGCAGCTACCGATGCGTGGATGTGTTACAGAATATACGAAAAGTTAAATCGATTAATTGTTGAAAATTAAATGAACCCGACCCCCGATAAATTATTGTTTACGCCCGGCCCGTTAACCGTTGCGCCGGCTGTCAGAGAAGCCATGCTGACGGATTACGGTTCGCGTGACGGAGCGTTCATCGACATCATCAAGGATGTTCGCGCGCGGTTGCTGCAATTGGCGGGCGTGTCGGCCGACGATTATGCGGCTGTGCTGTTGCAAGGTCCCGGCACTTACGGCTTGGAGGCTGCGGTTTCGTGCTCGGTTCCCGAAGACGGGCATTTGCTGGTGATCGTCAACGGCGCATACGGGCATCGTATGGCGAAGATCGCCGAGATGCACGGCATCCGCACGACCAAATTGTGCTTCGAGGAAAACACTTGGCCCGACATCGACAAAATTCGCGCGACGCTTGCCGCCGATCCGAGCATCACGCACGTGGAAACGGTGCACAGCGAAACGACGACGGGAATCATCAACGATATCGAGGAAATCGGGAAAACGGTAAAGCAATTCGGCAAAACGTACATTGTAGACGCCATGAGCAGTTTCGGCGCCGTTCCGATCGATTTCGAGCGTTGCGGCATCGATTTTCTGGTGTCGTCGTCGAACAAATGCATCGAAGGCGTTCCGGGTTTCACTTTCGTGATCTGCAAAAAAACGGCGCTGGAGAAGTGCAAGGGACAGTCGCGAACGTTGAGTTTCGATTTGTATGCGCAATGGCAGGGTTTGGAACAAAACGGACAGTTTCGCTTTACGCCGCCCACGCATACGATAGCGGCGTTCCACAAGGCTTTGCTGTTGCTCGACGAAGAAGGCGGAAGCGCCGCCCGCGTCGAGCGTTACAAAGCGAATCATCGCACGCTCGCGGAAGGAATGGCCGCAATGGGTTTCAAGACCTATCTGGATGCCGATAAACAGGGCTGCATCATCACCTCGTTTCTTTATCCCGAAAAGGATTTCGACTTTATCGATTTCTACAGTAAATTGAACGAACGAGGGCTTGTTATTTATCCCGGAAAACTCAGCCAAGCCGATTGTTTCCGCATCGGGCATATCGGGCAGATATATCCCGAAGATATCCGACGCCTGCTTTCCGCGATCAAGGAAATAAGAGGGCTGTAGGACGAACTTTCGAGGTTACCTCACGATAACAGGTTGTTCGGAATTTTTGAAAAGCACGTCATTGCGAGTGGTAATTACAAAATCAAACAACGGGTAATGACTATGAAAAGCGCGTCATTGTAAGCGATAGCGAAGCAGCTTCCGAGATGACCATGAGATTGCTTCGCTATCGCGTCGCAATGACGCGGTAAAACAAGTTTTTGACACACGCTCTCCACATTCGGTTATGAAGAACAAGAAGCGATACATCAAATTCATCGTTCCCGCCGTTTTATTGGTATTTGTTTTTCTGTGCGCACGCATTCCGGCTTTGGCCGAGGCATACATGCAGCATTGCTACCCCGCTATCGCGGCAACGCTTTCTTTCGTTTCGCGTCGGGTGCCGTTTTCGTTATTCGATGTGTTGATCATTGCCGCAATCATAGCGTTTTCGGGCAGCATCGTGATGATGTGCTTGCGCAAACTGCGGTTTCGACGGTGGATCGCCGTCTTTTCGCTATCGCTTCTGTGGATCGCGGTTTGGTTCTACATGGCTTGGGGCATCGGCTACTTTCGTCCCGACTTTTACGCGCGTTTCGAAATCGAACCGTCTCGAGAGGATAAAGACTATTTCGAAGCGCTCGTCGTTCGTTATATCGATTCGCTGAACCGGGCGTACACGGCCGATCCGCATTTCGATGCGAAGGAAATAGACCGCGAGATAGAACGAGTGTACGAAGCCCTGCACGCACAAATGCGTCTGCCTTACCCTTGCGGCGTGCGGCGCACCAAATATACGCTCACCGAACCGTTGATGACGCGGATGGGCGTTTCGGGCTTTTTCGATCCGTTCTTCAACGAGGTGCAAGTCAACAATTATTCGCTTCCGCAAAGCTACCCCTTTACGTTGGCGCACGAGAAAGCGCATCAGTTCGGCATCGCTTCCGAAGCGGAATGCAATCTGTATGCATCCGTCGTCTGCACCGCGAGCGATCACCCGTTGGTGCGATACAGCGGTTATTTGCAAACAGTATCTTACCTTTCGGGAAATCTGCGCAAATTGTCGCCCGACCGTTACCGGAAGGTATTCGAACGGATCGACCCGCGTGTGGTTGCCGATTACCGCAAAATGCAAGAACATTGGCAAAAGGCGTTAAGTCCCGGATTATCGGCCGTTCAGGATAAGGTTTACGACAGCTATCTCAAAACCAACAAACAGCAAAGCGGCATCCTGAGCTATTCGGAAATGACGGGGTTGCTGGTTGCCTGGGAGCAAATGAAGAAATAAGGGCTGCTCCCACGCCTCTTCGCAGGGGCAATACGATGCACGCGTTACAAACGCACGCAAGATTGGTATAACAATAAAAAAGCCGGCGAAAATTGCCGGCTTTTTTTATGATCGTCTGCTCTTTTAAAATTCGATATGTACGCCCCAATACCATTGGGAACCTGTTATATCCATAAATCCGAATTCCTGCGATTTCGAATTGAAGATATTGTTCACGTTCATGAAAATGGAGCTGGTTTTGGCGAATTTGTATGCCAAGCGCAGGTTAACCAACATTTTCGAAGCGATATCAAAAGTTCCGTATTGATGGATGAACGTTTGCTTGGTATATCCGTAACCGGTCGAAGTGATCGTCCACTTGTCCGCAGGCAGCCAGTTGATTTCGAAACCGCCGTAGAACGAAGGCGTCGCTTTGCTTTCGGTATCGATGTAATCGGTAGGGATGAGAGTTATCGGGGGAAAATCTTTCGGTCGAGTTTCAGGATCAGGATAATCTTTGGTTAACTGAATTTGCATTTTACCCATTTTCTCTTCGACATTCAGATTGTCATGATTTTTCAAGTCGGTTTTTTGAAGCGTTCCGAACAGGCGGAAGTTCACGCTTCGGCTGAGCACCACGCCCACTTCGGCGGTAACGCCGTATTGTTGGCTCGTTTCCTTAACATTTTTATAAGTCTGATGACGCTCGTAGGGATAAATCAAGTTTGCATAGGGAACTAATTGAGGCGGAGCCGTGAAGTTCTGAGCAGTTGCGAATTTTGCTTCATCAACATCCAACGTACTGATGTCTCTCAATTTTGAGTAAAACCCTTCTACATTCAGCAATATATGTTTCCCCAGTTTCCGGCGATAGCCCAATTCGAACATATCCATGGTAGCCAATTCGAGTTCCGGATTTCCGTCCAATTCCACCGTAAATTTGTTTTGGGGATCGGCCGGATTATTGGAATACATATTCGGAATGGGAAGATTAACCAAAAGCGTGGCATCGGCGTTCATGTCGAGCATGAAGGGGCTGCGATTGGCGCGCGAATAGGTAGCGCGTATCGAACTGCTTTCGTACAGTTTGTAGTTGGCAACCAATTGCCATGTGGGATACCCCTTGTCGGGAACGGCGTTTTGTTCGTATCGGAACGCTCCCACCAGCCGAAGTTTTTCGAAAGGCTTATAATCGAGACGGAGGCTGGGCGCAAACGAGCTTAATGTCACCTTTCCGTTAAGATATGCGTCCTCGTCGGGAATCAGATAGGGAAGGTCGTTCAGCATACTGTGGGCATAGCTCAGTCCCGGACGAATGCTCAACCTCTTGTTCAACAATTGGAAATTGTAATCGGCATTCAAGTAAAAGTTACCCAAATCGAGCTGATAACCGGGCGAACCCATCGAAATGTCCTCGTAGCCCCACATATAACTTGCCTGCAGGTTGAACCCGTAAATCGTCGTACGCAAATCGGCATACTGTGTTTCGAGCTTGCGGGTGGTATGAGCCACATATCCGTTGTCGGTATTGGACGAGATGGCGGTGGAACGCTGTGTTCCCATGGCAAAATCGATATTGATGTTTTCGGTCGGATTGTAAAAGACGTATGCGTTTGCTCCGAAAGCATCCAAACTCATGCTCGGGTCGTCGTACATCGTTTCCGAACTTTTATCGGGATCGGTAAGCGTCACGTCCTCCGGCGGATAATACCCGCGTGCGGGAAGTTTCGGCGTCAAGGTGGTCTTCCACAGATAAACGTCTTCCTGCGCACGGTCGCGGTAATTGTAGTTGCCCGAAAATCTGAATTTCAGTTTATCGTTCAACCCGAACGAAACGGCAAGGTTTTGCGCTCCGGAAACGGCCATTGACGAGGGCATGCTGCCGAAACGGTTCCCCGATTGAATGCCGGCTTCCACCGAAGGTTTTTTCGATGCCACTTTTTGGGTGATGATGTTGATGACGCCCGTTACCGCATTGGCTCCGTAGAGAGCGCTTGCCGGGCCGCGAACCACTTCGATGCGGTCGATGTCGTTCAAACCGATCGGCAACGATTCCCAAAAGGTGCCGCCCGTGGTATAGTTATACACGGGACGTCCGTCAAGCATCACCAGTGTAAGCGTGTTTTCCGAAATATAGGTTTGCTGTCCGTAAGGAATATTATCGTTGCCGCGGATGTGCACATCGTAGTTCCCGTTGGTTTTTTCGCGCACGATCACTCCCGGCATCAAACGCAACGCTTCGGGGATCGACAGTACGCCCGCGCGGGCAATATCTTCGGAGGTCAGCACCGATGTGGACAACGGCGTGTCGAAAAAGCTCTCGCTCGATTTGGAGGCGATGGACACGTCTTTATTCAATACCATATTGAAAAGATCGTCGATGGAAACACCGACTATTTCGGCCAATTTCATCAGGTCTTCCAACGGCAGGTCGGCCAATTGGTCATAACTCATGGCCAATATGTCTTCTTTGGTCATTTTGTCGATCGGCTTTTGCGCAAAGCCGGCAACAATATTCAATACGGAAAACAACAATATAAATCCCGTTATTCTTCGCATAGCCGGGAATAAATTCACTTTCATATTCATTAATTAATTATATAACAATACCTAAATTAGCTAAGGATCCGGACATTTGCAGTCCTTGTTTTTGGAAACGCGCTTTGTTGATCTCGAAATTGAGCTTCCCTCCGACAACCACATAATTGATGCATGCGCCTTGCTGCGCCAATCCTTCCTTGTCGGTAACCAGCAGGATGGGTTTACCCTCGATTTTCGACAATACCGAACCGAAGTCGCCGCTTTTGCCGGTGGGCAGGTACAAGATGTGACATTTATCGACTGCCGCCACGTTATCCACTTTCTTCACGACAATGCTCTGTTGTCCCACCTTCTTACTGGCCGCCACTTTTTGCAATTCGGCTATCACGGGCGAATCGCCGAGCACCGCAATCACAAAATCACCTTGCCGCATATCTGCCGGCCATTCTACATTTTTCGTGAAATTGTACATGAACAATGCTTTAAACATTTCGTTCTGCGCCAACGACATCGTCAATGGGCACAGAAGGAAAACCAATCCTAAAAACACTTTTCTCGTCATACTATTTTTATAATTTTAACAGTTTACACGTTATACGAAACTTCTTATGAAATGTTTCCAAATTTTTTACATCTCTTCTGTTTAAAGAAAGAAAACCCGCATATATGCGCGAAAGAGGCGGCGTAAATGCCGGCCTCTTTCATAAATGAAAAACAAATTAAAAAATGACGTGTACTCCCCAATACCATTGAATTCCGGTTTTATCCATAAATCCGAACTCGTGCGAGGTCGAATTGAAAACATTATTCACGCTCACAAATATAGAACCGTTGCGGGTGAACTTATATGCCGCACGCAGGTTTACCAACATTTTGGAAGGAATATTAAACCTTCCGTATTGATGAATGTACGTCTGCTCGGTAAATCCGTAACCCGTCGAAGTGAAAGTCCATTTGTCCGTCGGCAACCAATTCACTTCGAAACCGCCATAAAAAGAGGGAGTGGCAACATTCACGCTGTCCACGTAATTAGGCGTCACCTGATCCCATTGCACATCCGCCTCATCATCGGCCCATTCGGAGGCAGGGTAACCATAGGCCACAGCCGTCATGGCTGCTGTTTTTCTACCTGTATAAGTGTCGTGATCTTTCAGGTCGGTCTTTTGCAATGTCCCGAACAAACGGAAATTCACGTTTTTATTCACCACAACTCCTACTTCGGCCGTTGCACCTATTTGTCGGCTCGTTTCTTTAATATTTTGATAGGT
>JAVBRP010000031.1:0-3393 GCA_031547815.1 Bacteroidales bacterium
TCCTGTAAATCATGTTAATCCTGTCTGAAAAAAATGGGAATGTTATTTTGTCATCGTCCCTTAGGGGAAAAACGTCAATAGAGTCGGGCGGATAGGAAAACGAAATTGTCCGTCAGGACATTAACCGGCAACATTTGACAAGATCTTACCGGCCCTGCCCTTTAGGGGAACCGCAGCCCTGCAAGGGCAAGCTCGACGAAATCATTTAGGGGTAAAACGACTTTTCGAAGCGGACTCAAACTTGAAACTTCAAACCTCAAACCTGAAACTTGAGTCCGCTCCGAAAAGTCTCTTTTGCTCTGTTTTCACCCCTGACCCCTAAAGGGGAACCCACGTCTACCGAGCTTTGCGAAAGTCCCCTTTAGGGGAACCGCAGCCCTGCAAGGGTAAGCTCGACGTAGTCATTTAGGGGTGAAACGACTTTTCGGAGTGGACTCAAACTTGAAACTTCAAACCTCAAACCTGAAACTTCAAACTTGAAACTCCTATAAATCGACGCTGACGGAAAAGTGATTGGACGCTCCCGCCGGATGCCAGCGCGAACGGGCATAATCGACATGCCAGCGTGAGAGGTGGATCCCCATACCCCACGAAAAACCCACCGCTCCGGTTTGCGAAGGTATTTTCATATCTTGCCGGCGGTTGTAGTTGTAGCTTGCCCTGAGCGTCAAAACCTTGAACGGGAAACATTCCGCACCGATCAGGATGTGCCGCATGGCTTCGTCGGCAAACAGTTCAAAACCGCTTTTCGTGTCGTCCTCGCCGTCCGGTTGCCGCCCCGACGACGAATCGGAACCGTGGCCGTTGTATCCCAACCGCATTTGTTCCAGATGTTGCAACACCAACGAGAACCGAAACGGCGCATGTTGCAGGCGTTGCGACACGCCCAACTGAATTTCGAAAGGAACCGGTTCGCGGCCGCCGTCGGCATAAGCCGTCAACTGCCCGCCCATGTTGCGAAGCACCAGCGCCGCCGTGAAGAGCCGGTCGGGATGCCGGTAAGTGATCCCGAAATCGGCCAACAAGCCGTATGAGGTATACCGCTCGAAAACCGATAACAACGGTTTCAGGTTGATGCCTACGAGCAACGTGCTGTCCCACCACGGTAAAACACGCGAACAGGTGATATTGAAAGCATATTCGGCAGCCCTGAAATCGCCCGTCAAAAGCCCGGCCTCGTCGGCGCCGGTGAATTCGCCGTAATTGACGTAATGGATGCCCGCCGCAAAATTGCCGATGCCTCGGTACGAACGCGCATAAGCCGCATAACCGAAGTTGATCCCGGCAAAAAAATTAACGTAGTTGAGCGACATGCAATTGTTCGCCGTGCTGTCTAACAACGCCGGATTGTAAAAACACAAGGAAGGATCGGAGCCGGGCACGGCATTCACTTTTCCGCCCAGCGCGGCAACCTGCGGCGTGGACGTCAAATCCAAAAAACTGTACGTGGCGGTTCCTCCGACTTGCGCTTGCGAGGGAAGAATGAAGAACGAAGAATGAAGAATGAAGAATAATGCGAAAAACGAAAGTAGAGATGATGGCCGAAAACCGGGAAAAACATGGGAAAAGAAACCGTGTTCTCCGAATGATGCCGAACCGCAACGACACGGTAAATGCCGTCGGATGCATGATCTATCTCGAAGTCCGAAGTCGGAATTTACTGCGTTTCTCTTCATTCTTCACTTTTCACTCTTCGTTCTTCATTATCACTCGTGGCTCGAAAAGTATTTCATGAATTGCGACCGTTCGTATTGTTCCGGATTCGCAATGTTCTTGTAATTCAGTTTACCGCGAAACTCGTCGATGCTCTTGCAGTGGTGTTCTTCCATCCATTGCAGCATTCCTTCGGTGACGGATTTCAACAGATCGGGGCCTTTTTTGTACAAGGCCGAACAAATCTGGGTGGTTTGCGCCCCGGCCAGCAGCATCTTGATCACGGCCGAAGCATCGCCGATTCCCGTAGACGCCGATATTTGTATCTTTTCCACTGCCGCCGACACGATGGATACCCAACGCAACGAATAGCGGATGTCGCCCGACGAACTGAACACTTCGGCCGATTTCAAGGTCATGTTCTTGATGTCGATGTCGGGTTCGTAGAAACGGTTGAACAGCACCACGCCTTGCGCTCCGCGGCAATACAACTGATCGACCATATACGACAGGTTGGTGAATTGACATCCCAGCTTGAATACGAAAGGGATTCGAAGCGCTTTCTTTAATTTTTCGGCAACTTCAAAGTAAGTAGTTTCAATCTTTTCCGAAACTTTATCTTTATCGGTGGGGATGAAATAAATATTCACCTCGATGGCGTCGGCGCCCGCCTGCTCCATCTTCAATGCGTGTTCGATCCACCCCGAAGTCGACATGCAGTTGACCCCTGCAATCACGGGAATGGAAACCGTTTGCTTGATGTCGCCGATCAATTTCAGATATTCCGCAACCGAATGCCCCGACACGTATCCCGCCAAATAGTCGGCCGCCTCGGGGTAATATTCGCCGGCTTGTTGCAGGCTTTTCGCTTCGTGCAGCATCTGCTCCTCAAAAAGCGATTTCAACACGATGGCGCCTGCTCCGGCGGCTTCGAACTTTTTCGCTTTCTCCGCCGTGTTAGCCAGCGAACTGCTTCCCACGATCAACGGGTTTTTCAAAGGAAGTCCCAGGTATGAGGTATTAAGTCTGTTCATATCGATTCTTTTTGGGGTTATTAAGTGTACAAAACTACAAGATTTTTCCGGAAAAGATACAACCCGTATGTTTCAACTTATTTCCCGCTTTTTTGGTATCGGTAGTGTCCGATGATTTCGTACGCAAACAGGCAATCTTCGAGCACTTGTCCGCCTCCGATGTTGTGCACGATCAGACACCGTTGCCCGTCGGCCGACTTTTTGCCGACCGCGATCCCGATATGCGTCATCCCGCCGGCCAATCGCCAACATACAATATCGCCCGGCACATAATCGCCGGCGTTGTTCGATAACTTTTTCACCGTGCCGTGCCGCTTGAAAAAGGTCATCAGGTTCGGAACCCGCCGATGATCGATGTTGGTATCCGTACGTTTCAAGCCCCAAATTTCGGGATACAGATCGAAATGCGCCGCCATGTCCGCGTGCACCTCTTTCTGCAAATCGATTCCCATTTTCCGATAAGCCCGGATCACCACATCGGTACAAACACCCCTGTCGCTCGGAACATCTCCTCCGGGATAACCGATGTTGTAATAAGTCGGGTCGTAAACAACTCGCTGCTTGGTCAGTTCGAGCGCCATGTCGGAAAGCCGATCGTAAAAATCGGCTTGATCGGCCGATGCAACGAAAACCCGGCAGAACAAAAACAAATGCAGAAATACGTACTTTATCATATCCGAACAAATAATAGCGATACAAGATGTAA
>JAVBRP010000370.1:0-6443 GCA_031547815.1 Bacteroidales bacterium
TGTAAGAAATACGAGGATATTTTTCTTACTTTTGTATCTTCAATCAATCAGAATATGCTCAATGTTATCGGCGGCAAATACACTTGCCTGAGTTATTCCCAAGACGGGGAAGACATGATATTAAAAGCTTTTTTCAAAGAAAAAGGCAAATACAAAGGTTTTTATGTGGATGTGGGGGCGCATCACCCTTTCCGGTTTTCGAATACCGCTTATTTCTATCGAAAAGGTTGGCAGGGAATCAACATCGAAGCAACGCCTACGCTGATGGGCGCTTTTAAAAAGTTTCGCAAGCGCGACATCAACATAAATGCAGCTATAGGCTTGTCGAAAAATCCTTTAAAATTCTTTGTTTTTAACGAACCCGCATTGAACAGTTTCGATGAAAAATTATCGGAACAGAGAAACAAGGGTGAATATAAAATAATCAAGACCATACCGGTACAACCGGTGACGTTGTCGGAAGTGTTGGACAAGCATTTAAAGACCGGGCAAAAAATAGACTTTTTGTCGGTAGACGTCGAAGGCATGGATTTGGAAGTATTAAAATCGAACAATTGGGAAAAATATTCGCCCGATTATTTATTGGTGGAGGATGACTTCTTCGATATCAATAACAAAAGCGAAATATCAACATATCTGAATTCCTTGCAGTACGAATTTATTGCAAAAACAAGAAGAACCTGCGTCTATCGAAAGAACGGTTAGCAGTTTGAGGTTTGAAATTTAAAGTTGGCGTAACCTCTTGATTCGGATAACGCCTCCCGACAAAATAACTTGAGTCAGCCAATGTACAACACCGCCATTCCGATCTTATTCATTGTATTTAATCGTCCCGATACAACACAATTGGTTTTTGACCGGATACGAAAAGCACGACCCGAATATTTGTATATTGCGGCAGACGGCCCGCGCCACGAAAAAGATAAAATATTGTGCGACCAAGTCCGAGAAATTGTTTCGTCGGTAGATTGGGATTGTACGGTGAAAACGCTTTACAGAAGCGAAAACTTGGGATGCGGAAAAGCTGTTAGCAGCGCCATTGCATGGTTTTTCGAACAAGTCGAAATGGGTATCGTATTGGAGGACGATTGCTTGCCGGCCGATAGTTTCTTCGGTTTTTGCAGCACGCTGCTCGAAAAATACAGATTCGACAACCGAATCGGACATATTGCCGGTTCCTCAGTCGAAATCACGTCCGAAGCCGGCTACTATTTTTCGACCTTGACCAATGTGTGGGGATGGGCCGGATGGAGACGCGTATGGAAGGATTATGATTTTAAAATGAGTTCCTTTCCCGAATTTTGCCGACTCAATAAAATCTCATGCTTGCCGGCGCATTATCCCTTCAAGCGTAAATGGATCAGGCGCTTTAAAGCATGCTACGAGGGGAAGATCGATACTTGGGACTACCAATATGCGTATCATAACCTGATCAATCATTATTTATCCGTGAAACCCGCCGTCAATCTGATCAGCAATATAGGAACGGGAACAAACGCCACGCATACCGTGAAGGAACATCCGATGAGCAATCTCCCCGTTACCGAGATAGATTTGAACCGCATGGTACACCCCGAGTTTGTGATTGCGGATATCGATGCCGATGTGAATTTTCAGGCATCGGAAATTCGCCTTTCCCGGAATATTTTGATACAATTGATACGGAATATTTTGTTTGCGATCAACGAGACCTTGAAAAGAAAAATATTGTCCTATCGATGGTGATGACAATTTTTCCGATCAAATGATTAGTTTTGTACCCGGTTGTATTTAATCGTATCCCGATAGCCTCATGAAAATATTATACGACTCGCATATATTTATTAATCAGAAAAAGGGCGGAATATCCAGATATCATTACGAACTGTATAAAAGAATACGTGATGACGGGCATGACGCGATCATTGCCGGCAAGTTCATTAAAAACGGATATTTGTTGGAAGACAAGCGTTACGGTCGGGCTTTTTGGAACGATCCGACATCATCGTTTGCCCTGTTCAATAAAATAATGATTCGCAATGCCATCAAAAAAGGGAACTACGATCTGTTTCATCCCACCATTGCTTACGATTATTTTTTGAATGACATTCCGAGCGAGAAGAAAGTGGTTTTCACCATTCACGATATGATTCTCGAAAAGCAAAAACCCGGCTCGGGAGCAAGTAAGTTAAAATTGGCGCAAAGAGCCGATAAAATCATTACCGTTTCGCAAACAACGAAGAATGACGTTGTCGAAATGTGGGGCATTGCCGACGACAAGATTCGGGTGATCCGGTTAGGCTCGTCGTTGAAGCCCGACCCGACGCAAAAGCCGCCGAAAAGGTTGCCTCCCGAACGATATATCTTTTTTGTGGGCGATCGGGGCGGCTACAAAAACTTCAATACATTTGCAAAAGCGGCAGCTTCCGTGATGAAGAAAAATACCGATCTTTTTTTGGTGTGCGTGGGACGGCCTTTCGCGAAGGAAGAAGAAATATTGATGAACGATTCGGGTATTTCCGGCAGAACCGTATTGTATACCAACATATCGGACAGCGATTTGGCGTATTTGTATCATAAAGCCGCCGTTTTTGTATTCCCCTCTTTCAGCGAAGGGTTCGGGATACCCATTTTAGAATCGTGGTCATGCAATACGCCGCTGATCGTCAGCAATATTCCCTGCTTCACCGAAGTAGCGGCAGAAGCCGCATACTATGTGGAACCGGCATCGGCCGAATCGATAGCCGACGGCATACAAAGAATGATTTCCGATAAGGCGTTAAGGGATGATCTGTCGGAAAAAGGCAAAAAACGATTACAAATGTATTCGTGGGACAAAAATTATCAATTGACTTACGAAACTTACCAATCTCTCTTTTAAATAATAAGAATGACGGCTTCAAAACCATTGATTACCGTGATCACGGTTGTCCGCAACAGCGCCCGGTTGTTGGAAAAAACCATACAAAGCGTGATTGGTCAGAGCTTCCCGTCGGTCGAATATATTATTGTAGATGGAGCCTCGACGGACGGAACCGCGGATATCATAAAAAAATACGAGCCGTCGCTCGCCAAGTGGGTTTCGGAAAAAGATAACGGCATTTACCATGCAATGAACAAAGGTGTTTCCATGGCCGGCGGCACATATATCTGTTTCATGAACAGCGGAGATGTATTTGCGGATGACCGTACGTTAGAAAAAGTTGTTGCCGGAATGGACGAAACGCACGATGCCGATATTTATTACGGAAATATTCTGGTAAAAACCGGTGAAAATGAGCTGAAAGAACGAATCGCAACGGCTCCCTGCAACAAACATCGGATGTTTTTCTGCCATCAAAGCGCATTTGTGCGTATCGAACTTTTGCGGAAATATCCCTTTGACGAGAAATACAAAATGTCGGCCGATCTTAAATTTTTCAAGCAATGTTATTACAACCGGCGCCGGTTTGTTCATTTGGATTTCCCGGTTGTGGTATACGATACTTCCGGAATTTCGCATACGAACCGCATCGCGGGGCTTAGAGAAAACATTGCCGTAATTCGCGAAATGGATCACGGATGCAATAAGTTCCAATTTATGCTCCGTTTATATTATGTTATTTGGTGGTTAAAACTCACCGGGAAGAGATCGTAGTGTCGTATCGAATTTTCCGATCCCCCGTCAGCACTCACCTTGCCTTTTCTTTTGGTACAACTTGCTGTATTTCAGAAACGATTCGTAGCTGTTCAACGCACAGACAATCAGGCCGTAGGTGCCGTCGAGCATTCCCAATTTGATAAAGTAATCGCGAAAAAAACGCCAAACGAAAGCGAAGAATATTTTAAAGAAACCGACGTCCTTCCCTTTTTGCAGCGCAACATCGGCCCCGATATCCGTATATCGATTTATCTTTTGCACATGTTCGGCAATGGAAGCATGCGAATTGTGCAACAAATCGCCTTTGAGATGCCGCACGGTTGCACCTTTCGCCAATTCGATCTGCTCGTGAACGAGCGACCCGTTCCACCCTCCTTTTTCGATATTCCACAAGCGAACTTTCCGACCCGGATACCAACTGCCGTGCCGTATTTTTTTTCCGCAATAGATATTTAAGATGTTGAACGAATATGCGTCGTAATTAACGGCTTCATTTTTGACGGACAGAATGGAATCGGCCAATCGGGGCGAAAGATACTCATCGGCATCCAACGATAAAATATACCGGTTTCCGGCCAGGCCGACACCGTAATTTTTCTGGTCGCTGTAATTGGTCCAATCACGTTGAACAAACCGAACTTTCGGATGGCGACCGCATATTTCTCCTGTATGATCTGTCGAAAACGAATCGACAACAATAATCTCATCCGCAACATTTTCAAGCGATTCCAAGCATCGTCCTATGTTTCGCTCTTCATTCCGGGTGATGATTACAGCCGATATTTTAATCATTTATGAAAAATCAATATTCAACGAACAAAAGTATGACAGATTATCCGGGAAACCTAAATTTCATGGCCAAAATTACAAATATTTTTATATTTGCATCGGTCATTGTATATCATTTGGCGGCCTCCGATTGCCGGTTACGAATTGAAAACAATTGCATTGCACCGATTCGTGGCAAAGAAATATCGAAACGTCAATCATATCGGATAAAATCCCGAAAACATGAACTTAACGGATTTTGCGGATATTTGTTCATCCGTTTTGTCACCCGTACCGGTCATGTCTCCATTAAAATGAAAAATCAAATTTCAAAAATCATGCAAATAATAGACGGAAAAAAGATAGCCGACGAAATAAAAGCGGAAATCAAAGCAGAAGTGGATTTCATGAAAGCGCGCGGTGTCAGGGTTCCTCATTTGGCCGCCGTATTGGTGGGACACGACGGGGGAAGCGAGACATACGTGGCGCACAAAGTGAAAGCATGCGAACAGGTGGGCTTCAAATCCACGCTCGTTCGCTACGAGGACGACGTTACCGAAGAAGAACTGCTCCGGAGAATCGAGAGCCTCAACGCCGACAGCGGTATCGACGGGTTCATCGTGCAATTGCCGCTTCCGAAACATATCGACGAACAAAAGATCATCGAAGCCGTGTCGCCGGCGAAAGATGTGGACGGGTTTCATCCGGTAAACGTGGGACGCATGATGATCGGCCTGCCGTGCTTCGTTTCGGCCACGCCCGCAGGGATCATGGAACTGCTGAACCGCTGCCGCATCGATACGCGCGGCAAACATTGCGTGGTGCTCGGCCGCAGCAACATCGTCGGCAAACCGGTGAGCATGCTGATGGCGCAAAAAAGCGCTCCGGGCGATGCCACCGTCACCATTTGCCACAGCCGCACACACAATATTCCCGAAATTACCCGTCAAGCGGATATCATCATCGCCGCAATGGGCCAACCCGAATTCGTTACGGCCGACATGGTGAAAGAAGGCGCCGTGGTGATCGATGTCGGCACGACGCGCGTTCCCTCGTCCGAAACAAAATCGGGGTGGAAGCTCAAAGGCGACGTGAAGTTCGACGAAACGGCGCCCAAGTGCAGTTATATCACACCCGTGCCCGGCGGCGTAGGGCCGATGACCATCGTTTCGCTGCTGCGCAATACGCTGAAAGCAGCGCAAGGCGAAGTCTATACTTTGCGCGGCCAAGTTTTGTGAGTTACCTCTCTCCCCGACCCTCTCTCCACAGGAGAGAGGGAGACGCGCTTTCTGTTCGGATTGGTTACCGCGCAAGGGCTCCCTCTCCTTGTGGAGAGGGCGGGGGGAGAGGTTTTACTAAAAGAAAATATCACAAAACTTGACCGCATGAAGTCTAATCTGTTAAAGATTCAATGTCGCTCAGTTAAGGATTAACCTCAATTCCGGTGCAAAGCGCACTCCCCTCTCCTTGTGGAGTGGGGGCGGGGGCGGTAAGTTCTTCGTTTATGCCCTACGGACAAATGAATGTCTTAGGGCGCCTTTCTCTATTGACGTGGTTGTCCTACGGACAACTTAGCGTAAGCGATCTCACGAACGGAGGTGAGTAATTTCGGCGACGAAAACTTCCCGTCAGGGAAATAACGTCAATAGAACGGAACAGCAAGAAGAATAAAATTGTCCGTCAGGACATTAACCGATACTATTTGATGAGAACTTACCGGCCCTTGCCTTAAAGGGGACTTCCGCCTGCCCGACTTGTCATTCAGGCGGGCAAAGCGCTGTATACGAGGGTTCCCCTTTAGGGGTCAGGGGTCAAAAACAACGCAATGTGTACTTTTCGGAGCGGATTCAAGTTTAAAGTTTAAAGTTTCGACTCATCCGTTACCTTTCACCTCTTCCCTCTCACCTCTTACCTCTTACCTCTTACCTCTCACCTTCGATTACCGGCTAATTCAACCATATATCGCGTTCGAGAAAATCGATGATTCTGCCGCCTTCTTCGAGCTTGAGTTTGCTGCGAATGGTCGATTTTTTGGAGTGAATGGAATTGGGTTTAA
>JAVBRP010000005.1:0-10507 GCA_031547815.1 Bacteroidales bacterium
TTATTTTCACTCTGAGGTAAAATTGCTTGACACCAAGAAAAAAACCGTGTTTTATGATAAGTTGACATTCATTTACTTGGAAATGCCCAAGTTCAACAAAACGGAAGATGAGTTGGAAACGCATTTTGACAAGTGGATGTATGTGCTGAAGAATCTACCAAAATTTCAGGAACGCCCGTCAAAGTTGCAAGAGCGGGTTTTCGATCGATTGTTTCAAGTGGCCGAAATCGCCAATTTCAGCAAAAAAGAAAAGGATGCGTATGAAGATAGCCTGAAAGCTTACCGCGACATGAATAATGTGTTGAATACAAGAGAAGAGAAAGGCAGAATGGAGGGTAGAATGGAGGGTAGACTGGAGAGCAAAATGGAAGTTGCCAAAAATCTATTGGAAATGGGGTTGGATACGGAACAAATATGCCTGGCAACGGGTTTAACAAATGAGCAAGTTGCCGGATTGCGGTCAAATTCGAAATAAAACCGAAAACATCATGAATCAAATAACCTCAAACAACGGAGTTTTACAAGTACCTGCTGCTCCGACAATTCCTTACATCGAAGGCGACGGAATAGGCAAGGATATTTGGCCGGCAGCACGCGCGGTGGTCGATGCCGCATTGGATAAATCGTACGGCGGAAGCCGAAAAATTCTTTGGCAGGAAGTTTTTGCGGGAGAAAAATCGTACAATCAGTCGGGCTCGTGGCTTCCGGATGCCACGATGGATGCTTTCCGCAAATATTTGGTCGGCATCAAAGGTCCGCTCACAACGCCTGTCGGCGGAGGGATACGCTCGCTGAACGTCGCGTTGCGACAGGATTTGGATTTGTACGTTTGCCTGCGTCCCGTGCGTTGGTTCAAAGGCGTGGTGTCGCCGTTGAAAGAGCCGCAAAAAGTGGATATGGTTATTTTTCGCGAAAACACCGAAGACATTTATGCGGGCATCGAATGGATGCAAGGCACTGCGGAAGCGCGAAAAGTGCTCGATTTCCTGCAAAAGGAAATGGGCGTGAAGAAAATTCGTTTCCCCGAATCATCGTCGTTTGGCGTGAAGCCCGTTTCGGTGGAAGGAACGGAGCGGCTGGTGCGCGCCGCCATCGAATATGCACTTCGCAACAATTTGCCGTCGGTAACATTGGTGCACAAAGGCAACATCATGAAATTCACAGAAGGCGGTTTCAAAACTTGGGGTTATGCATTGGCCGAGCGCGAATACGGCGATGCGATCCGTTCGGGGAAATTGGTGATCAAGGATGTGATTGCCGACGCTTTCCTGCAAAATACCTTGTTGCGTCCCGAAGATTATTCGGTTATCGCGACGCTCAACCTGAACGGCGACTACATTTCCGACCAATTGGCGGCGATGGTGGGCGGCATCGGCATCGCGCCCGGCGCAAACATCAATAACATGACGGGGCACGCCATTTTCGAGGCGACGCACGGCACAGCGCCCGACATCGCGGGCAAAAACATGGCCAATCCTTCGTCGTTGCTGCTGTCGGCGGTGATGATGCTGGATTACATCGGTTGGCCCGAAGCGGGGAAACGTATTACCGAAGCAATGGAACTGTGTTTCGGACAAGCAAAAGCCACCGTCGATTTGGCGCGTTTAATGCCGAACGGTAAAACGCTCGGAACAAAAGAGTTTGCGGAAGAGTTGGTAAAGGTGATGCAGTAATATTGCGAAGGAGCTGTTCAAAAAGTGTCAAATTCTCTGTTTTCACCCCCGATTGTGCTCAATGCGAAACCGTTTTAAGTCCGACGATTGATCCGACCAACGTGATAATGAAAAATATACGCCAAAAATCCGTCTGCTCTTTAAATAAGAATATTCCCGCAAGCACGGTTCCGATGGCGCCTATTCCCGTCCAAACGGCATAAGCGGTTCCCAACGGCAGCGTTTGCGATGCTTTTATCAGCAAGAGCATACTGATGGCAACACAAACGAAAAAGCCGCCGTACCACCAATTCGATTCGGCTCCCGAAGTTTGTGCCGCTTTTCCGAGGCAGGAAGTAAATCCGACTTCGAAAAGCCCCGCAATGATCAATAAAATCCAACTCATATCGGTATATTTTTCCCGGTTTTTCGGAAAACGCCAAAGGTAAGGAATTTATGACGAATCGCCCGATATTTATCGGCAACAAACAAAATGATCGATGCGAATGTTCAGAGAAAGTATATTCGGTACTTTTTTTGCAGTAATTTTGCCCGATAAAAACCGATTTTGGATGAAGTCATTACAAGAAGAACAAGACGCAATAGTCAACGAATTCGAAATTTTCGACGATTGGCTGGATCGCTACGAATATCTGATCGAGCTGAGCAAAGATTTGGAACCGCTCGACCCGAAATATAAAACCAACGAATATCTGATCAACGGCTGTCAGTCGCGCGTGTGGCTCATGGCCGAAATGTACGACGGAACGGTGGTGTATCGCGCCGAAACGGACGCCATCATCACCAAAGGCATCATTTCGCTGCTTATTCGCGTATTGTCCGGTCGGAAACCGGACGAAATCGTCAATGCCGACCTGTATTTCATCGACAAGATCGGGTTGCGGCAAAATCTTTCGCCCACCCGCTCCAACGGTTTATTGTCGATGGTCAGGCAGATGAAATTGTATGCATTGGCCTATCAAAGCGTTAAAGATAAAGCATGAAGCAAAGTATGGAATGTACATCCGAAATGAACGACTTTTTGCAATTGGAAACCCGAATCGTCGAGGTATTGAAGGAGATATACGATCCCGAAATTCCGGTGAACATCTACGATTTGGGGTTAATATACGACATCCGGGTGAGCGACGCGCACGAGGTAACCGTTACGATGACCCTCACGGCGCCGAATTGCCCCATCGCCGACGATATTTTGCTGAATGTTAAGGAAAGCGTCGAAGCAATCGAAGGGGTAAAAAGTGTAGAAGTCGATTTGGTATTCGACCCGCCTTGGTCGAAAGACATGATGTCCGAAGAGGCTTTGCTCGAGCTCGGTTTGTTGTAAAAAAGTGTAGAAAAAAATATTTGGAAAATTCAAAGAACTTTTTTTCCTTTACCGTGTTATCAAACTAAGATTAGGCGTATAGTATGCCCTGATTAATATGAACTTAAATTTTATGTAAAATGACAAAGGCAAAGAGAGAAAAGAAAAAGTTAACTCCCGCAGAGGAGGAAATCATGCAGGTTTTGTGGAAGATCGAAAAGGGTATCATTAAAGATATCTTGAGAGAGTTTCCGAATCCCAAGCCTGCATACAATACCATCGCAACCGTTTTGCGTGTGATGGAGAATAAAGGTTTTGTGGCACACGATGAGGTAGGCGTTTTCTATCAATTCTATCCGTTGATCAGCAAAGAAAGCTATGCCAAATCGCAAGCCAAGAGTTTGATAAAAGCATATTTTGAATCTTCGCTCCCGAAGTTGACGGCTGCTTTTGCCAAAGAAGAAAATTTGTCGCTCAGCGATATCGAACAGATCAACCAAATTTTTGCCGCGGCCAAAGAAGCTAAAAACGATTAACGAGGAGCTCCCGTTAATGGCGCAAATAGCACACGATGACTGTTATAGTCTATTTATTGAAAACGACGATCGTTTTTGTAACGTTGTTTTCATTATATAATATCTTCCTGAGGAATGTCACTTTCTTGAGGCTGAGACGGTGGTACCTGAACGGCATGCTTATCCTTTCGTTTCTGATTCCGTGGATAAGCCCCCGATTGTTGCCGCATCACTACCATCCCGAAACCGGTTCTCTTCTGGCTTGGGTAGATCAAATTATTCGCAGAATTATCGAAATAAATCCCGCAACGGGACATCGGAGCGATCAAGTGTGTCATTGGCTCGTCATTACGGCATTCGGTATCACCTTCATATTGGTTTCGGCCAAATATGCGGTCGGTTATCTCAAACTGCGCCGTTTTCTGAAAAAAAGCTTCGTAATATCAAAAGACGAAAAATACATTATTCGGACGGGACATGAAGGAGACGGATGTTTTTGTTTCCTGAAAACCATCTATTTGCACGGCCCTTCGCTGAACGATCAAAATATCGATATCATTCTCGAACACGAGAAAGCACACATTCGGCAGAAACACTATATCGATATGTGGCTTTCGGCTTTATGCGATTATTTCTTTTGGTTTTATCCGTTTTCCAAGCGGTTTCAAAAAGCATGGAACGAAGTGTTGGAATGTTTGGCCGACCGCGAAGCCATCAACGCATTGCACATTGCGCCGATAACGTATCAATCGGCATTGTATGCAGGTATGGAATTTTCCGGGATGCGGCCGATCCTCAACAGCGCTTTCGGGCGGTCGATGATTGCCAAACGATTGTTGTTCATATCCAAAAAACCGAGTTGCATTAAACGATTGTCATACAAATTGGCTTTGCCCGTTTTGGTGACGTGCGTGTTGACCGTGTGCCTCGCGTTTGCGGATGTACAGATACTTCAACTGCAAAAAATATACGCCATTCGCAATGCCGGCTACGAGCTTGACAAAGTGGCTACGGGGTACGTGCTCGACAGCAAGACGGAAGACCCGGTGAGCAATGCCATCGTGAAGCAGGAAGGCGGAAACGCAATTGCAGTGACCGATGCCGACGGTTTCTTCTTTATCGAAAAACCGCAAAAAGCGGTGAACGTGCGGCATATTGCTTACAGCGCCGGGAAAGCGAATGTGTCGGACGAATTGATCATCAAGATCGAACCGGCTGTTCTTACGGTTTCCGAGCAATCGAAACAAGCACGGTTGTTGCGCAATTGGGGAAAGGTGATGACCGAAGCATCATTTTCGTCGGGGAAAAGCGGCTATCGAGATTATATTTCGCGAAACATGCGGTATCCGGAAGAGGCGTTGATCAACAAAATCAACGGCACGGTGTGGGTGCAAGCCGAAATCGATGCCGAAGGCGAGGTGAAAAACGTGCGCTTGCATCGGGGCATTTGTTCGGTTTTGGACAGGGAAGCCATTCGATTGGTGGAGAGCATGCCGAGATGGAACCCCGCCGTACAAAACAATGTGCGGACAAAAGTCCGGGTATTGCTTCCGGTGATCTTTTGAGCGCCGAAGATAGAATCAGAAACAGCAATGTCGCGTTTTTCCGAATTTACCGGTATATGCGGGAAAAACGAAGATAATTTTTTGCCGCGAAACAAATCGAATTCGGGATTGTTTTACATTGAATCGATGTGAAAACAATTGATAACCCGAACTTAAAACAAAAAGACATGTCGCGACAAAACCCGAAAACGAAAATTACCGTGGAAACGATTATTCGCGCATCTGCCGAAACGGTGTGGAAATATTGGACAAGACCTGCCGATATTGTGCGATGGAATGCCGCTTCGGACGATTGGCATACAACCCGTGCAATAAATGATCTCCGCGCGGGCGGGCGATTCGTTTACCGAATGGAAGCCAAAGACGGAAGTTCCGGATTCGATTTCGGAGGAATTTACGACAAAGCCGTGTCCGGAAAGGAAATTGAATATACCCTCGACGACGGCCGAAAGGTTTCCGTAACTTTCTCCGGCGAAAAAGACCGAACAAAAGTGATCGAAACATTTGAAGCGGAGACCGAGAATTCCGTCGAATTGCAACGTCTCGGCTGGCAAGCCATTTTGAATAATTTCAAAAAGTACGTCGAGGCGCAAAAGTGATGCACGCCGAAACCGGAAGCCGAGCCTTCCGCGCAATTATTTCTCCGCTTTTTCGGGAGCGGGAAATTTCCATGTGCCGTTGAGAATCGACAATCCGGGACCGTAAATGCGACAAACCAAATCGTAGGCGCCTTGCGAAGGTGCGGGCAGCCAATTCGACTCCTTATCTTTTCCCGGCGATCGTGGTTGCAGATAAATCACCCGATCGCCGTTTTTTTCGTATTTCAAGCCTTGCATTCCGTCGCCGATCGAATGGCGATTGCCGGAGCCGTCCGGCGATAGGCTTGTTGCCGCATCCGACACGATAATAGACCAAAAATATTTACACGGCGGCAATTCGTCTTTTTTGAATCGAATAATGTAAGAAGAACCGCCGGTCAACGGTTTCCCGTCGGCGTCGGCATATACGCGAATATCGATCGACTCTTCGGCAGTGTTGCCGAGTATGCATTCGGCAGCTCCGACGGCGCGTTTCAAATAATCGTTTTTCAAATCGGCGCGTGTCCCGAAAAGATCGAATGTCGAGCGGGTTTGCCCGGTTGCCGCCTTCAACTCCCGCTCGGCATCTTTAACGCCTTGTTCGATTCCTGCGAGCACGTCGGGTTGGTACGACGACGGATCGAAAACGTTTCCGGGCACGATGCCGATCCGCGCAAAGCGCTCTCTCAACACCTTTTCCGAAGGATCGACCGTAGTATATTGAAGATAATTGTTCAGGAAACCGATAAATGCCGGTGTGTAAAATTCCTTCTCGTCCCGACCCGGAAACGGCAGTCGTCGGACAACCGGCTCGGGCGCTTTTGTTCCCATATACGTATGCAACGGAACAATCCGAAACATATTTTGCAACGCCGCTACCCGGCCCGTGTCATCGGCCCCGAGCAGTTGAATGCTTCCGAGCACGATCACGAAATCGGTTTCGGAGCTTATCACGCCGCTGATGCCCTCCGGTTTTACGCCGTTCCAACCCGATTTGGCAATCAGGTATTTCCCGCTGTTATTGCCGGTGGTTCGCGTGCCGATGTACGCAAAATTGTAACCGTACAAATCGGACAGTTGCCAGCAGAAATAACGGTCGACGGGCGTCATGGCCGGAATGTCGAGCACAGCGGGTTCGGCCGACACGTCGAGGACGGCGCGCGAATAACGTACGTTGTCGTCGGAGGTGATGCCGAAAGTGTCCCGCGGAGCGATTCTTTCGCGAAAGTGCCTGTACCGGTTTAAACCGACCGCGCCGGTTTCCGAATGTTTGTTCGGCGATATGCATCCGTAAACGATTTTAAAATTTCGATGCATCGGATAAGCGTAAATCCAAGCTTCTTCGGCAATGATCCGCGAACTGTCGGCCGAATAATCGGCGGTGACAACGACTCCCGTTTCTGATTCGGAGGACGCACTGCCGCCGCAACTTGACAGAACCAACATCGGAAAAAAAATTGCGTAACCGAACAGATTTTGTATTTTCATCTGAATTAGAATTTTCTGAGAATTATTAATGTAGGGAATGTGCGGCAAACAAGCGTTCATCGCTTTGCCGCCGACAACGAAAACACATTGAGAACATCCCTTTGTACTAAACAACGAATGTTCGCATTGGTTTATTATGGGTCAATTTTGATTTTCGTCAGTTCGGGCGTCATCGACCGATAGAATTTTGCGCATGATGTAGTCGTTCTTGAAGTATCCGTTGCCGATTTCCTCATCGACTTCGCGGTCGATCGCAAAGCCGATATGTCGATAAAATTCCGCAGCCTTGTTTTCCCGATTCACGTTCAGCTCGATCACCACAGGCCGTTCGGCCGTTTGCCCGACAATATATTTTTCGGCAAATTCCGTCAATCGACGGCCCGCGCCCGAACCGTGAAATTCGGGCAACACATACAGCTTTTCGATAATAAAAAGTTGCGGCTCGGGCCGGCTTACCGACACAAACCCGACAAGTTCGCCTTTGCGGGAATCGAACGCAATGAAAAACGCATGTCCTTCGGCCATTTGTTGCTGCAACGCGGCATCCGAATAGCTTTTATCCAGCATATATTCCAATTGCCCCGGCGGAAGAATGTGCCCGTACGTGTCGGGCCATGTTCGTTCGGCAATGCTGCGTATCGAAGCGCAATCGTCGGCCGCGGCGCGACGTATGGCAATCGTTGTCGGGTTTTGTTGAGGCGTTTTTTGAGACATCTTATCTTTTATTTTCTGTATTACGAAACAAAGATAAGCGTTTTGTGCGATCCGTTTTTTTGCGAAGCCCGAATATTTTACCGCATCCCTGTATACGCCCGTTTCCGATTATCGAGTGTTCCCTTTCCGACATAATCGGCTTGCTCGAAACCGTTTTTCTGTAAAATACCAAATTTGAGTCCACTCCGAAAAGTCTCCTTTGCGCTGTTTTTACCCCCGACTCCTAAAGGGAGCTACGGTATATCGCGCTTTGCGAAAGTCCCCTTTAGGGCAAGGCCGGTAAGTTCTTGTCAAATGTTGCCGGTTAATGTCCTGACGGACAATTTCGTTTTCCTATCCGCCCGACTCTATTGACGTTTTTCCCCTAACGGGGAATTTTCGTCGCCGAAATTACTCACCTCCGTGCGTGAGATCGCTTACGCTAAGTTGTCCGTAGGACAACCACGTCAATAGAGAAAGGCGCCCTAAGACATTCATTTGTCCGTAGGACATAAACGAAGAACTTACCGGCCCTGCCCTTTAGGGGAACCGCAGCCCTGCAAGGGCAAGCTCGACGAAGTCATTTAGGGGTAAAACCGAGTTTTCGGAGTGGATTCAAATTTATAACAATTCAGATGCCGCAATCATCCATATCCTCCAATACGGGGAATTTTCTGCGAAAGCCGTGCAGTGCGGTCAGCGACAGGCTAAAACTTGCAACGTGCTCGGCATTCTCTTGCAACTTGCCGATAATTTCGCCTTTGGGGCCGTATACGATCGAATCGCCTTGATGCGACTGTCCGTTGCCGTCTTCTCCCACACGGTTGACGCCGACCGCGTAGCATTGATTCTCCAAAGCGCGCGCTTTCAGTAGGGTTAACCACACGTCGTTGCGCACCGTCGGCCAGCTTGCGGAGCATATCAGCAGGTCGTACGGGTTGTTGCGCGTGTTGCGGCACCACACCGGGAAGCGCAAATCGTAACAAACGATGGGCATTATTTCCCAACCCTTCAGCCGGAAGCGTTTTCGTTCCGTTCCCGGAGCGAAATGCTGCGGCTCGCCCGACATGGTGAACAGGTGATGCTTGTCGTAACGGCCGACATTTCCTTCGGGATCGACCCAATAGAAACGGTTTCGATATCGATATCCGTCACGAATTGCCGCGCTGCCCGTAATCGTTGCGCCCGTCGCTTCGGCTTGTCTTTGCATCCACGGCAAAGCGGGCGAACGATCTTCCGTGTCGGCGATGTGCTCGACATTCATTTCGAACCCGGTGGGAAACATTTCGGGAAGAACGATCAGATCGGTTTTTCCGGCCAACGGCTGAAGCATCGTGTCCAATCGGGACAGGTTGTCAACAATCGCTTCCCGTTGCGGGGCGTATTGTACCAAACTTACGGTAAGGATATTGTCGGTCATGTTTTAGAAGGTTTTTTCGCCACCGCGACACGATGTTCACAAAGTATTTCTTGGTATGCTCGGTGTCGCGGCGGCTTATTTTATATCGTGAAAAATATAATTTGCATATTCCGTCCGGCTGAAATGACAGTTTTACTTTAAACTGCGTTTTCATCCCGGCTGAAATGACAGTTTTACTTTAAACTGTGTTTTCATCCCGGCTGAAATGACAATTTTGGTTTAAACTGCGTTTTCATCCCGGCTGAAATGGCAATTTTGGTTTAAACTGTGTTTTCATCCCGGCTGAAATGACAATTTTACTTTAAACTGTGTTTTCATCCGGGCCGAAATGACAATTTTTTTTTGAACTGTGTTTTCGGCCGGGCCGAAATGACGATTTTACTTAAAATTATCATTTCGGCCCGGTATGAAACCGCTATTTTACTTTTAACCGGCTCTTCAGCCGGGTTGAACCGACAGTTTTGTGCCGAATGATGTTTTCCGACCCGATCGCCGTGCCGGTTTCGTTTTGCTTTCCGTCTTCCCGTGCTGATGACAGGCCCGTTTTACATAAAACATACATTCCCGGCGTTTATTCCTGTCAAAAATACATATTTTTTGCCATCGCGAAATGCATTTGTTTTTTCTGGTTAATTCTTTTTTTGAGGTGCTATTTTTGTTTTTATTATTTTCTGTTCTTTTTTATGCCGAAAAAAGAACCAAAAACGGCTTGACGATTTTAACGCGCTCCGCCTATCGGCTGCGCTTGAACGGAAAATCGTCAATATGGTGCCTACGGCGATTTTTTGACGGGCAAAGCCATGAACGCGATTTATCCGCAGGTCAGAATTAGCGCGGGCTTTAGCCCGTATATTCAAGCGTACGGCGAAGCCCTCATGACCGAAGGGAATAACCTTTCCTTATTTGGCAAAATTCCGTCCAAACGCAGCCGATAGGCGGAGTGCGTTTATTTTGCCGGCCTTTTTTGGTACTTTTTGGGGCTCCAAAAAGTACAGAAGTAAGGGCTTCGGGAAATAGTAACTCATTTTGATAGCACCTCAAAAAAAGAATTATCACATCTTTGTGAGAATAATTGAAAAAATATCGACAAGAACGCAAGGCGTTAAGCAAGATATTTTTTAATTCTTTGCGCCTTAGCGTCTTTGCGAGATATTTCTTCATTGTATCTTTATGCGATTAATTGTGTATAACACAAATGTTTTTTATTTTTGCGAGACCGAATTCTGTGTTATCAAACCAAAATAAAGAGTAAAAGATGAAAAATTGGATGAT
>JAVBRP010000136.1:0-9841 GCA_031547815.1 Bacteroidales bacterium
TCGATTTGCATTTGCAGCAGTTTCGATTTTTCGATGCTTGCCCCATGTTTTTGCCGCTCGCGGAAACGATTCGTCACGCATGCAATAAAATCCGCGCGACCGTAGTATATCAGGTTGGCGTCGTGTATGATTTGTTCCGAAATATCGGTCGGCTCCGATTCGTAGTGCGAAGCATTCATCAGGCGGCACACCGTATCGATCTGCCCGGCATCGTATCGGAAGAGCGGAAGCGTTTCGCGGGCAATCGCCTCGCTTTCGGCCGCCGCGCCATTGTACGAAACGGTGTAGCCGATGTCGTGAAACAGCGCGGCCGTTCGCAACAGCAACATTTCTTCGTCCGAAACGTTTTCCGATCGGCCGAGCAATTCCACGTGCTCGTACACGTCGCGCGTGTGCTTGAAATTGTGGAAAAGCAAGTCGGACGAACGAGGCTTCATTTCGTTTTCCGCATATTCCTCCAGATCGTGAAGCCGCAGCAATTGAAGCCGTATTTCGAAAGCGCGGTTGGGCACGGATTGTCCGTCGGCATTCCGAACGGAAAACTCCGGTTTCAGACCGATCACATAATAGGATGCATCGTTCAGCTTCGCTGCCGGCGTTCCCGCATATTCGCAGTCGAAAAAATCGGCAACAAGATCGTACGTCGCTTTCGAGATATGAATTTTCCCCGCTTCGCACGACGATTCCAGCCGCGCAGCCACGTTTACGGTATGTCCCCAAATATCGTACGACAACTTCTTGTGGCCGAGCATTCCCGCCATCACTTCTCCGGTGTGGATGCCCGTCCGGACCATCCAAACGTTCGGATTCCGTTCGCGCAGCTTGTCGAGGTGATCTCTGACTTCGATTGCGGCAAGAATAACTTCGACGGGATTAGTGCAGTTTTTTTGCGGAAGACCGCCCGCGCACATGTAGGCGTCGCCCATGGTCTTGATTTTCTCTATCCGGTAACGATCGACGACGGTATCGAAATGAAAAAAGAAACTGTTCAATTCTTCCAGAAGCACTTCGGGCGCCATGCTGTCGGTAATTTCCGAGAAGCCTTCGATGTCGGCAAACAACACCGTCACCGTCTCGTATTTTTGAAAGAACGGTTTTTCTTCTTCTGCTGTTTCTTTGATGTCTCCACCCCTGACCTCTGAAGGGGAACTGTCGTCTTCCGACGCTTTGAGAAAGTCCCCCTTCAGGGGGAGATAGGGGGTAGGGGATTTCCGAGTTTCCGGAGCGGACGCCGGAATATCGTTCCGATCTTGTTTGTCGGCATCCGGCAACGGGGCGGCTTTTTTCTTTTTCCGATCCAAAAAACCGATGATACAGACAATAAGAACAACGGCAACCACCAACCACCAACGGGGGCCGCTCGCTTGCTTTTCGGCTCCGACAACGGTAATCGGGAAATGCCCCGCGAGTTGTTCCGGCAGGCTGTCGGTCATTATTTTTACCGACATCGTATATTTTCCGGGAGGGAGCAGATATTTTTTTTCGTTTCGATACGACCATTCCGACCAATCAAACAGCGTTTTACCGATATTTTGTTCGGCTGCGGCGGAGTTTATTTCTATTTTAAAAGAGTATTTTGTATGTTTGTCAAAATTTATTCGGTGGTCGAGAACAAACAAAACGCTATCTTCGGGTGTTATCGAATATATGCCCGAAGGTGGTGCAACCCATAGATAATAAGGGTTTTCTGCACCGAATGAAGATGAATCGGGCTTTTGTCTTGTGTTTCCTGCGGAATAAACATTTGCCGAAGGAATAATACAAAGAATGAATAGATAAAGAAAAAAAGTCTTACTTTTGTAAAAATTCTTATAAATCTTCATAAACGTTAAAAATCGCTCAAAGATATTCTTTTTATTGTTTCAATGCTAATGTAAAAACGCAATTTCATGGAAAACCAATCCAAACCTATTTTAATTCCGACAGATTTTACTGTCGTAGCGCAATATGCAGTTGAATCGGCAGTAAAATTTGCCAAACTTACGAACGCCGACATGGTGTTGGTAAACATCGTAAAAAAAGCATCGGAAATTTCGGAAGCTACAGCCAAAGTGGAAGTTGAAGCAGACAAGGTATCGAAAGATTTCGGCATCAAGGCGACCGGTATCGTAAGAGAAGGCTCCATTTTCACTACCATCGGCGAAACGGTTTCAGAAATAGACGCCGGCTTGGTAGTGATGGGAACGCACGGTATCAGAGGGATGCAGAAACTTACCGGAAGTTGGGCTTTGAAAGTGCTCGTATCTTCAAAAGTGCCTATCATTGTGGTGCAAGCACATCCGAGAAAAGATTCGGTAGACAGGATCGCTTTCCCGATAGATTTCAAAAAGGAAAATCGCGAAAAAATCGGATGGGCATATTATGTTTCCAAACTGTTCGGTTCGAAGGTGTACATTCTCAGAGCCGAAGTATCGAAAGACAGGAAAATAGAGCAAGGCGTGAGAACCAATTTGGTGTTTACCGAAAAGTTCCTGCGATCGAAAAATATTCCTTATGAAGTAGCCACAGCCAAAGGAGAAGATTCGTTTGCAAAGGAGACGTTGCAATATGCGGAAGATATCGATGCCGATATGATTCTGATTACCACCACGAAGGGTATTTCGATAGCCGATTTTGTTTTGGGAACATCCGAAGAAGGAATCATCACCAACAGTGCACACATCCCGGTGATGTGCGTGAACCCGAGAAAATCGCAGATAGGCGGGTTCAGCGCAACGGGCGGTTGATCCGGCGAGGCATCGTTTACATCATAAATTCATGCCGGATACCGGATTCGCTAAGAAGCTGTCCGTATTCGGCATTTTTGGTAACGTGAAAATAAAAAGAACGAAGTTATTTATTTCGCATTCTTTAGCATAAGAAATTTGAACCGGCCCACAAAAGAAAAAATCAGTTTCATCATCAATCCGATATCGGGTACGCGAAAGAAAGATTCGTGGCCCGGCATCATTCGTCGTGTCATTGATGAAAACCGTTTCGATATCGATATTTTTTTTACGGAAAGATCCGGACACGCTTCCGAATTGGCCCGGCAACAGGTTGAAGCCGAAGTACCTTATATCGTGGCCGTAGGCGGTGACGGAACCGTGAACGAAGTGGCCGGGGCCTTGCGCGACACCGATGCGGCTATGGGGATTGTGCCGTGCGGTTCGGGCAACGGCTTGGCGCGACATTTGGACATCCCGCTTAACCTGACCGATGCTTTGAAATTGATCAACACCGCCAAAACCATCGGCATCGATTACGGCACGGTAAACGGGAAACCTTTTTTCTGTACGTTCGGCGCCGGTTTCGATGCGCACATCAGCAACGCTTTTGCGCAAAGCAAAAAGCGCGGTTTCATGACCTACGTGTCGATCATTGCCGGTGAGTTCCTGTCGTATCGTTCACGGAAATACAAGATAAAAATTGACGGCGATAAGTTTAAAACGCGCGCCATGATGGTAACGATCGCCAACTCGGCGCAATACGGCAACAACGGCTACATTGCGCCGTATGCCGACATCACCGACGGACTACTGGATGTGTGCGTCTTGCGTCCTTTCCCGAAACTTTTTGCGCCGCACCTCGCTTACAGGCTGCTGCGCAAAACGATTCATAAAAGCCGATACTATCAAATGATCAAAGGCGAGGAGATCATTATCAAACGGAAACGTAAAGGCAACGTTCATTTGGACGGAGAACCCGACATGATGGGGAAGAAGCTGAAAGTTACCATCGTCCCGCAAGGGTTGAAAGTGTTGGTGAAAGGCGATTGAAAAACAATATGATGTAAATATGACTCTCGCAAAGACGCAAAGAAAATACATAACTCTTTGCGCCTTTGCGTCTTTTCGAGATGCTATTCCGGTTCCGGAAACTTTCCGCGATCGATTTTTTTGAGCGCGTTTCGGCGTTTTGTCTCCAATCTTTTTTCTACCGCCGCTTTCGACGGTTTGGAAGGCTTGCGCGGTTTTTTCCTGACAAGCGCTTTTTCGAGCATCGCAACAGCCCGCTCTACTACCGATTGCTTGTTTTGCAATTGCGAACGCTGCTCGTCGCAACTCAATTGCAAGTAACCGTCGTCGGTGATGTAAGTCGCCAGCCGGCTGCGTATCCGATCCTTCTCCTCATCGTCGAAAAGCGTCGACGCGGCAACATCGAACCAAAGGCTGACTTTTGTTTCGGTTTTATTGACATTTTGGCCGCCCTTCCCGCTGCTGCGCGAAGTCTTGAATATACATTCGTTTTCGAAAATTTCGGGATCGATCATTTCGATTTATTATAAATGTGTGATGCGGATCAACTCTTTGATCAATCGGGTCATTTTCGGTTCGGCAGCAGCAGCGGCGGCCAGCACATCGTCCAAGCTCACTTCCTTTATTCTCCCGTCGATGCCGAGATCGGTGATGATGGAAACCGCAAAGCACGGAATGGACATGTGGCGGGCAACGATTACTTCGGGAACGGTCGACATGCCTACGGTGTCGCCGCCGATAACGCGAACATAGTGATATTCCTTGGGCGTTTCGAGTGTCGGACCCGACAAAGCCACGTAACATCCCGCTTGGCAACGGGCGTTCATTCCGCGGGCAATCTTCAAAGCCGAAGCAATCATTCCGCGATCGTAGGGTTCGCTCATATCGGGAAAACGAGGCCCCATCGAATCGATATTCGGGCCGATCAGCGGGTTGGGCAACAGATTGATATGATCGTCGAGAATCATCATGTCGCCCACTTCAAAGTCGGGATTTACGCCTCCGCTTGCGTTGGAAACGACGAGGCGCCGAATCCCCAACACTTTCATCACACGCACCGGGAAAGTGATCTGCTGCATCGAATAGCCTTCGTAATAGTGAAAGCGGCCTTGCATGGCCACCACCTTTCGCCCGGCCAGCGCGCCGAATATCAACCGTCCGTGATGCCCGTTGACCGTCGATAACGGAAAGTTCGGAATGTCTTTGTATTCGAGAACGTGCTCGATCGTTATTTCGTTGATCAGCCCGCCCAGCCCCGTTCCGAGAATAATGCCCCACTCGGGCCGGTATTTGCCGATGCGCGATTCGATGAAATCGACCGTGTGCGTGATTTGTGTTACCATGAAAAATGACGTGTTATTTTTTTCGTAAAACTACGAATTTATTTCGATTTGCGAATTTGTTTCAAAAACAGATAAAATGCGGTGCAAAAAAATGCGAAACAATCAGTCCGATTCTTTGTTATAATATCGCGGTTGTTCTTGTAAGCGATCAAATAACTTTTGAATATTTCGGCAAGAAATTTTACTTTTGTCGGAAAAAGATTACACGGAAGTAATTTGAAAATCGCTTCGGAAGAATTGTAAAATTTGTAATACAGATAAATGTAAAACCCGGAAATATGAAAAGATTATTTTATTTAGGAATGGCGATAAGTTTGGTATTATCGGCATGCAGCGGTTCGCAACAACAAAGGCAACAACCGAACGCGCAACAGGCCGTGAAAGTCGATCCGTTGCCGTCGTGGAACGAAACCCCGACCAAAAAGGCTATCGTCGACTTTGTGGCAGCGGTTACCACCCCGAACGGTCCCAAGTTTGTTCCTGCGGAAGAACGCATCGCGGTATTCGACAACGACGGCACCTTGTGGTGCGAGCAACCCTTGTATTTTGAAATGGTTTATTCGTTGGTCGGAACCCGAAAAATTATCGAGCAAAAGCCCGAATTGGCGAAGAAACCCGAATTGAAAGCCTTAAAGGACGGCGATATGAAGAAATTCATGTCGTACGGCGAAAAAGGCGTCGAGGAAGCATTCGGAATTTCGCATGTTGCGGTGCCTCCGGCCGATTTCAACAAGATGGCCGGCACTTGGTTGGATACGGCCGTGCACAAACGCTTCGGCAAGAAATATTCGGAACTGACTTATTTGCCGATGGTCGAATTGCTGAAATATCTGCGCGACAATCAATTCAAGACTTATATCGTGTCGGGCGGATCGTCAATATTTATTCGCCTTTTCAGCGAAAAGGCATACGGCATTCCGCCGGAACAGGTCGTCGGCACCATGTTGAAAGCCGTATACAAGGACGGCGATGTGATGTTCACCCCCGAAGTGTGGCTCAGCGACGACGGCCCGGGCAAGCCTGTCGGTATTTTTCAGATTATCGGGCGCAAGCCGATCCTGGCGTTCGGCAATTCCGACGGCGATTACCAGATGCTGGAATGGACATCGACCAATACGCGTCCCAACCTGTCGCTGATGTTGCATCATACCGATGCCGACCGCGAATATGCGTACGACAGAGAGTCGCATGTGGGCAAGTTGGATAAAGGTCTTACCGACGGCCCGGGCAAAGGTTGGATCATCGTGGATATGAAAAAGGATTTCGGAAAAGTGTTTTCGTTCGAAAAGTAAGATAAACCGACCGTAATCATACAAAAAAAGGGGGAATTTTCGTTCCCCCTTTTTTGTATGATTACGTTATTTAATTGAAGCCCGGATCTTCGGGAAACGTTACCCACAGCTTGTATTTGTCGCCCATATTTTTTACGGATTCCTGCCACAAGTCTTCCGAAGGATTAATGATGTACTTCGGGCGTATATCGCCCACTAACCACGAGTCGTTTTTCAATTCCTCGTCCAATTGCCCTTCGGTCCAACCCGAATAACCCAAAAAGAACCGGATGTCTTCGGGCTTCATGATCATGGTCGACAAAAGTTTGCGGATGACATCGATGTGCCCGCCCCAATAAATGCCGTTGACCACTTCGATGGCGTCGGGAATGTTCGCAAACGTATGCAGATAATGTAAAGTATTGGTGCTCACCGGGCCGCCTATCGACAAAATCGAATCTTCCGACGGAAAATCGTCCATCATTTCGCCCAGCCGGATATTCAACACCTTGTTCAGCACAAAACCGATGGCGCCCGTTTCGGAATATTCGGTCAGCAATACCACCGAACGTTTAAAGCAGCCGTCCGACAGGAACGGCTGCGATACCAATACTTTTCCCTTCTGAGGGAGCACATTGTTATAAGTTATATTTAACAGATCCGTTATTTTTTCCATACCTGAATACTTGATACCGGAAAAAATGCAACAAAATGCGTGCAAAAGCGTAGCGCCGTCGCCTTTATTTTAAAGTTTTTTCGTACAAATCGGCCGCATTCTTCCAGTTCACCACATTCCAAAATGCTTGGATGTAGTCGGGGCGTTTGTTCTGATATTTCAGGTAATACGCATGTTCCCACACGTCGAGGCACATCACCGGAGTTCCTTTCACTTCGGCAATATCCATCAACGGATTGTCTTGATTGGGCGTTGAAGTGATCGCCAATTTACCGTTGTTGGAAATTAACCAGGCCCATCCCGAACCGAAACGCGTGGCGCCCGCTTTGGAAAATTGTTCCTTGAATGCTTCGAACGAACCGAAATCGCGACGAATCGCATCGGCCAGTTTTCCGGAAGGCTCGCCTCCGCCGTTGGGCGACATGGTTACCCAGAAAAGATTGTGGTTGTAATATCCGCCGCCGTTATTGCGCACCGCTGCGGGATATTTGGAAATTTCTTTGAAAATATCTTCGATATTTTTCGGAACCGGAGTCGTAAGGCTTTGCAACGCATCGTTCAATCCTTTGGTGTATGCCGCATGATGGCGCGAATAGTGGATTTCCATGGTCATTGCATCGATGTACGGCTCCAATGCGTTGTAAGCATAAGGCAAAGCAGGCTGCGTAAAAGAGGGAGCCTGTCCTTCGGCGCCGAGCGCGAGGCAAATCAATACGCATTGAACGGGTAAACTTTTGTTAAGAACATGTTTTTTCATGGCATAATCATTTATGTTTGACATTATATAAATATCCCTTTTTATGTTGCGGGATGTACATATAACGTACAACAATCGGGCCGGCATATTGTTCATATATCCCGAAACCCGCCGGTGATAGACAAAGTCGATAGGGTGATCGACTGCGTTTATCGATATGCCTTTATTTCTTTGTGTAATAGTAGCCTCGTTTATCGAATTTCGCCGAATACGGACCGAGAATACTTTCGTGTATGCCGAGCACCAGATAACCGTCAGGGCATAGACTGTTGTGGAACAGGTTGAATATTTTATTTTGCAGACTGTAGTTGAAATAAATAATCACGTTGCGGCACATGATCAGATCGAAAGGGATATTGAAAATGTTCGAATCTTTTACCAAATCATGCTTGGCAAATATCGGTTTTTCCAATAAGGGCTTGTTGATCTTTATTTTATCGCCGACATGGTCGATCTCGAAATATTTCTGATACGGAATATCTCTGATGATGAGCGGATTCTGAGGATCGATGCGGATAACTTTGTCGAAATTATCCAAGTAATTGATATTGAACTTGTATTTATAGACGCCTTTTTTGGCGATATCGATGGCGTCCGTATTCAGGTCGGATGCATACAATTCGGCCTTGTCGATAAGCCCCATTTCGCTGAGCATGATGATCATCGAGTATACCTCCTGCCCGGTGGAACATCCCGCGTGCCATATTTTGATGGAAGGTTTTTGAGCGAGCTTCGGCAAAATTTCGTTTCTCAAACTGTGCCAAATCGGCGGATCGCGAAACATTTCCGTAGTGTTGACCGTGACTTTCTTGACAACCTCTTCCACAAATTTGGGCTGACTTCTCAATTGTTGCAGAAGCTGTTCGGTGGTAATCCGGTAATCCAACAGTATTTTTATAAACCGCCTTTTGAGCGATTTCTCCGAGTACTCACTGAAGTCATACGTCGATACAGAGCGTACGGTACTGATAATGTGCAAAAGTTCCGAATCGGTAATACTCATTTATACAGATATGGGCACGTAATTTTTTAAGCGGCAAAGGTATAAAATTGTGATAAAAAACCGGCAAATAATTCTTACAAATTCCGGATTATTATGAATAAAAGGTTGAAATGTTTCGGATTACTTGCGATTTGTAAGGTTAAGCTCACGAAACCATTCTTCAACTCTTCGCGGCCACTCATTTACAGCCGCTCCCGTATCGCGAAGTCCGTAACCATGCCCTCCTTTGCTGTACAAATGCATCCAAGCGGGTACTCCCGCCTCTTTCAAGGCATAATAGTAAAACAAACTGCTGTTGATGTAATTTTTATCGTCTTCGGTTTGGATAATCATCGTGGGAGGCGTGTTTGAAGTAACCCTTATTTCGGGAGCAGTTTGAAAATCTTTCCCGTCGAGATAGGCAGGGTACACCAGTAAACAAAAATCGGGGCGACAACTTTCCTTGTCGGCTGCGTCCACTGCCGGATAAGAACGTTCCGAATATCGGTTGCTTGCAGTAGCCGACAAATGCGCTCCGGCGGAAAAACCCATGACGCCGATCCGGCTCGGGTCAACATGTAACTTTTTTGCGTGATAACGTACGTAACCGATGGCGCGTTGAACGTCCTGCAAGGCGGCCTCGTATCTTTCGCGTCCTTCCCTTGCCGGCACGCGATATTTCAAAAGAACGGCGGTAATTCCCGCTTTATTAAGCCAATCGCATACTTCGGTTCCCTCATGGTCGTAGGCCAATATTCTGTATCCGCCGCCGGGACACACGATCATCGCAGCCCCGCTTGCCGTTGCTTCGGGAGCGGGAAAAATAGTAATTTCCGGCTCGCCCACGTCGGTAATACACAAAATGGGGCGACCGCCGACACTTTTCGAGCGATCTTCTTGTACCGTCATTTTTTTCTTTTCGCCCGGCGCTCCTCCCGGAAATAACTTGACGGTTTCGTACTGCGCCGTACACGACACGGTGCAGAGAATAAACAGTGCGGATAACAGGTTTCGTAACATTTTCGTTGCGGTTGATTTTATTATCGATAAAAAATACAAATATAAGTAAGCGTCC
>JAVBRP010000002.1:0-4131 GCA_031547815.1 Bacteroidales bacterium
CGGCCGGCGCGGGCATCGAGCATTGGTCCAAGCAAATGATGGCCGACAACGATCCGTTGAAAGGATTTATCGCCGATATTTTGGGCAGCGTTGTCGTTGAGGCCGCCATCGATGTCATCCAGCAAAGGCTGAGCGACGAAGTCGAAGCCGCCGGTTTGAAGATCACCAACAGATACAGCCCCGGTTATTGCGGTTGGCTCACCGAGGAGCAGCATAAACTGTTTGCCTTGTTGCCCGGAGCGCATTGCGGCATCCGGCTCACCGAAAGCGCCTTGATGCAACCCGTGAAATCGGTGAGCGGCTTCATCGGTATCGGCCCCGAAGTGCGGTTTCATCCGTATACCTGTCAATTGTGCGATGCGACGTTTTGCGTGTATCGCAACAAAAAGACAACCGCCGCCGCCGCAAAACAACGCGCATCGGTTCCCGGTTGAATTTTTTCTCGCAAACTCGCAAAGACGCAATTTAGCCTCTGTGGCTCTCTGTGTCCCTATGATGAGTTTTCATGACACAGAGAGCCACAGAGAAGACACAGAGGGCCACAGAGAAAATATTCCTTACTTATTCACTACGATCTTTATCCCTTTCGGCGCTTTCACTTCCGTTTTTATTTTTCCGTCGGCTCCCTTTTTGTGGCTGATGTGCACCACGCCGTGCGGTGTAGGAAAAGTACCTTCCGCCCAAGCGAGATCGCCCAAATGCGGTTCGATGCGTAACGTTTTGCAGCCCGGTTCCGCAGGTTGCACGCCCAGCACGTGTTCGCTCAGCCACGCCGCCGGCCCCGACGCCCATCCGTGGCAAAGACTGTGACGCAAGTTTTTGTAACAATATGCGCCGAAATTGGCATGAATGTCCTTCTTTCCTTCGGGCACCGGCTCATCGAT
This sequence comes from Bacteroidales bacterium, assembly GCA_031547815.1. GTDB lineage: Bacteria > Bacteroidota > Bacteroidia > Bacteroidales > UBA4181 > JAIRLS01. Next base: position 885 of record JAVBRP010000002.1, read on the forward strand.
GCCTGCCGCGTTTTCGGTCCAAGCCAAATCGAAATCTTCCCAGAAAGTGGTTGCTCCCATATCGAGCATTCCGCCCCAATATCGGCGAATGTTGTTCATCGCTGCTTCGTATTCGCCTGCTTTGGCTTGCGCCTGCAACATGTAATATCCGTAGAATGTCGAAAAATTTTGCGGCCCTCCCGCATTGATTACCTCATTGTTCGCTTGTTCGGCGGGCATCATATCGGCCAAAGCCATCAATGCGGCCGCCTGTTTCAAATGGTTGTGCGGAAGCACCCGGCGCTGCATGCGATCGGCCGTTTGCGTGCATCTGTCGGCAAGCGCCCGGTCGCCGAGCACGGTGCAAATTTCCGCACCGGCGCGAAAAGTCATCGTCAATAACGCTTGCAAGCCGGCATTGACGCCTTCTTTGTTCGGGCTTGACGGCCAATCGAGGAAACGCCCGTTGCCGTCCAGCTTTTCTTGACCCGAAGCGTCCACTTTCGTGAACAGCAGATTGAGCAATCCCGTAAGGTAAGTTTGTTGTTCTTTCAGGTATGCCAAATCGCCTTGATAGCGATACCAATCGCGGTGAATGATGATCCACCAAAGAGAATAGGAACACATGCCGTTCATCCAATCGGGCAAAGGCGTGATGTCGCGTGCAAAATCGAGGCTTCGGGGTATCACCTCGTTGCCGCCGAACACCGAACAAACGGTCATCACTTCGGGATGAAGGTCGCCGAGCCACACCAAACGATCGCGCTTGATGCCGTCCCACAGATATTCCTGCATGTTGAGATGCACGGTATAAGCGGCCGTCATCCAAATTTTGTTCAGGCGCTCGTCGCTGCAACGGAACGAACCCAAGTAGGGAATGTCGCGGTAAGCGAATATGGCGTTGATTTCCTTTATCGACACCTCTTTTCCGGCTTCCGCGACGTCGATGCGGACAAAGCGAAATCCGCTATTGCCGACTTCCGCCACGCCGAGCCACGGCACTTCCATGATGAAATCGCGCATGGCGTGGTCGTTGGTAGCGCCCTGCGCCCCGCCGATGTCGCTCATCGCTTCCGACACCGATTCGCCGAAACGTATCCGCAGTTTTACGGGAAGGTGCGATTTATAGTTCCCCGTGACGATCTGTATGCCGCCTTGCAACTCTTTCCCGAAATCGAGCAGAACAGAGGCCCGTTCGTTGTCGGCGCTGCGCATCACGCACAGTTTATTGCCGGTGATCGCACTTTGCCCGTTGTGCCCTTTTTCGAGCAATATTTCGGGGTTTTCCAATAGTTTTCCGCCGCCGTCGTATTTCCAAACGATTCGCTGCGGGGTTATATAGCTTCGGGCGCGCGTGTCGTGAAAAACCTTGCCTTCGTATTCCTGCCCGAACACCGGAGGCAGCGATTGCGCGAATGTATACAAAGGGAAAGACAGTAGAGAAAAAAATATTGCGATTTTATTCATGATGGTGATTTTTATGATGCTGAAATTTTCATGGCCAAATACTTTCTCGCTTTGCGTCTTCGCGCCTTTGCGTGATTATTCTCTCGCAAAGGCGCAAAGCACAACACTATTCATCTGCGAGAATAAAAAAGGTTACTTTGTAAAAAAATTATCCTCAAAGAAAATCAAAAAAATCATGCCGTGTCGGGCCGGATGGAATATTTTCACGCAATCGGTTGCGAAAAAAGGAGTAACTTTGCGAAATTTTTTAAAAGACATGGGTTATGGCACAAATTATCGACGACATTTCAAGAACTTTTAACGAATACCTGTTAATACCGGGCCTGACGACCAAAGAATGCACGCCTGCGGGGATCAATCTGAGAACGCCTTTGGTGAAATATCGTAAGGGCGAAAATTCCGAAATCGTGTTGAACATTCCGTTCGTTTCGGCCATCATGCAGTCGGTTTCGGACGACGGTATGGCTATCGCTTTGGCGCGAAACGGCGGGCTTTCGTTTGTTTTCGGATCGCAATCCGTCGAAAGTCAAGCCGAAATGGTCAGGAAAGTAAAAAAGTACAAAGCCGGTTTCGTTGTCAGCGACGCCAATCTTACCCCCGAACATACGTTGCAGAATGTGATCGATTTGAAGGAACGGACGGGTTTTTCGACCATCGGCATCACCGACGACGGCACTTCCAACGGCAAACTGTTGGGGATGGTTACGAGCCGCGATTATCGTCCGAACAGAGACAGCGCGGATAAGAAAGTGCGCGATTTCATGACGCCTTTCGCCAAGTTGGTGACCGGAAAATACGGGATCAGTTTGGACGAGGCGAACGATATTATTTGGGATCATAAGATAAATACGCTTCCGATAATCGATGACGGCGGGCGATTGAAATATTTCGTTTTCCGGAAGGATTACGATAACCATAAAAACAATCCCGACGAATTGCTGGACAGTCAAAAACGGTTGCTGGTGGGCGCGGGCATCAATACGAGAGACTACGCCGAGCGTATCCCGAAGCTGGTGGAAGCGGGCGTGGATGTGCTGTGCATCGATTCGTCCGACGGCTTTTCGGAATGGCAGAAAGAAACCATAAAGTTTGTTCGCGACACATACGGCGACAAAGTGAAAATAGGTGCGGGAAATGTGGTTGACCGCGACGGATTTTGTTATTTGGCCGATGCGGGCGCCGATTTCATCAAGGTGGGTATCGGCGGGGGCTCCATCTGCATTACGAGAGAGCAGAAAGGTATCGGACGGGGACAGGCTACATCTTTGATTGAAGTTGCCAAAGCGCGCGACGAATATTTCGAGGAGAAAGGCGTATACATTCCCATTTGTTCCGACGGCGGCATCGTGCAGGACTACCATATAGTGCTTGCTTTGGCCATGGGCGCCGATTTTCTGATGATGGGGCGTTATTTTGCCCGTTTCGACGAAAGTCCGACCAAGAAACTGATGGTCGGCGGCACTTACGTGAAAGAGTATTGGGGCGAAGGCTCCAACCGGGCGCGCAATTGGCAACGGTATGACATGGGCGGCGCCGACAATCTCAAATTCGAGGAGGGCGTAGACAGTTACGTTCCTTATGCGGGCAAGCTCAAAGACAATCTGGATGTCACCTTGGGCAAAGTAAAATCGACTTTATGCAGTTGCGGTGCGCTGTCCATATCCGAATTGAAACAGAACGCCAAAATAACGATGGTTTCATCGACAAGTATCATCGAAGGCGGTGCGCACGATGTTATTTTGAAAGAAACAAAGACGGATAAATAAAACCATCCCGGGCAGTGGGGTAGTCCCGAAGGGAC